>CAIXSK010000253.1 GCA_903922075.1 uncultured beta proteobacterium
ATGCTTGGCCCGCGTCTTCAAAACCTAGCGTGTTCATGGGCAGGCCTCGCATTCCGGATTATCGATGCTGCAAAACTTCGGCTCATCGGTCGTCACCGCATCGTCCCTGCCCCCGGCTTTCTCCGCCTGGCTGGCGCCCAGCGTGCGCAGGTAGTAGGTCGTCTTCAGGCCGCGCGTCCAGGCCAGATTGTAGATTTCGTCGAGCTTCTTGCCCGAGGGCAGCGCCAGGTAGAGGTTCAGCGATTGCGCCTGGTCGATCCACTTCTGGCGGCGTGCGGCGGCTTCGATCAGCCACACCGGGTCGATCTCGAAGGCGGTGGCGTAGCGGGCCTTGAGTTCGTCCGGCACGCGCTCGATGCGGGCCAGCGAACCGTCGAAATACTTGAGGTCGGCGACCATCACTTCGTCCCACAGATCGAGCGCCTTCAGGTCGCGGACCAGCGCTTCGTTGACCACCGTGAATTCGCCGGACAGGTTGGATTTGACGTAGAGGTTCTGGTAGGTCGGCTCAATGCTGGCCGAGACGCCGACGATGTTGGAAATGGTCGCCGTCGGCGCGATGGCAACGCAATTGGAGTTGCGCATGCCGTGACGGGCGATGCGCTCTTCCAGCCCCTGCCAGTCGAGTCTGGAATCGCGGTTCACCTCCAGGTGGCCGCCCCGTTCGTGGGCCAACAGTTCAAGGGAGTCGAGCGGCAGGATACCCTGGTCCCACAAGCTGCCGGGGTAGCTGGAATAACGACCGCGCTCACGGGCCAGTTCGCTCGACGCCGAATAGGCGTGGTAACAGACGGCTTCCATGGTCCGGTCGGCGAATTCGACGGCCTCGGCAGACGCGTAAGGCAGGCCGATTTCGTACAGGCAATCGGCAAAGCCCATGATGCCGAGGCCGACCGGCCGATGCCGGAGGTTGGCGTTGCGCGCCTTGGGCGTCGCGTAAAAGTTGATGTCGACGACGTTGTCGAGCATGCGCAGCGCCGTCTGCACGGTGCGCGCCAGCTTGGCCTGGTCGAGTTGGCCGTCGCGCAGATGGGCCAGCAGATTGACCGAACCCAGGTTGCAGACGGCGGTTTCATCAATCGAGGTGTTCAGCGTGATTTCAGTGCACAGGTTGCTCGAATGCACGACGCCGACGTGTTGCTGCGGCGAGCGCAGGTTGCAGGCATCCTTGAAGGTGATCCAGGGATGGCCGGTCTCGAACAGCATGGTCAGCATCTTGCGCCAGAGCTGGACGGCGGGCAGCTTCTTGTGCAGCTTGAGTTGCCCGGCAGCGGCGGCAGCTTCGTAGCCGACATAGGCCGCCTCGAATTCGGCGCCGAACTTGTCGTGCAGGTCGGGCACGTCGACCGGCGAGAACAGGGTCCAATCGCGGTTTTCCATCACCCGCTTCATGAACAGGTCGGGAATCCAGTTAGCGGTGTTCATGTCGTGCGTGCGGCGGCGCTCGTCGCCGGTGTTCTTGCGCAGGTCGAGGAATTCCTCGATGTCCAGGTGCCAGGTTTCGAGATAGGCGCAGACGGCGCCCTTGCGCTTGCCGCCCTGGTTGACGGCGACCGCCGTGTCGTTGACCACCTTCAGGAAGGGGATGACGCCCTGGCTCTGGCCGTTGGTGCCCTTGATCCGGCTGCCCAGCGAGCGCACCGGCGTCCAGTCGTTGCCCAGGCCGCCGGCGTATTTCTGCAGCAGGGCGTTTTCCTTGATGCTCTGGTAGATGCCGTCGAGATCGTCGGCCACGGTGGTCAGGTAGCACGACGACAGCTGCGAATGCAGCGTGCCGCTGTTGAACAGCGTCGGCGTCGAGCACATGAAATCGAAGCTGGAAATCAGGTCGTAGAACTCGATGGCGCGGGCTTCGCGGTCGATTTCATTGAGCGCCAGGCCCATCGCGACGCGCATGAAGAAAATCTGCGGCGTTTCGATCCGGCGGCCGGCGATGTGCAGGAAATACCGGTCGTACAGCGTCTGCAGGCCGAGGTAGCCGAACTGCAGGTCGCGCTCCGGCTTCAATGCGGCGGCCAGGCGCGGCAGATCGAAGCTGGCCAGGCGCGGGTCGAGCAACTCGGCTTCGATGCCCTGCTTTATGAATTTTGGCAAAAATTTCGGGGTTACCGTAGCAATCTCGCCTAGCGACAAGGTTTCGCCAAGCACCTCGCGGCCAAGGCTGGCCAGCAGCAGGCGCGCGGTGACCTGGTTGTAGGCCGGCTCGCGCTCGATCAGCGTGCGCGCGGCGAGGATCAGCGCCTGATGCACGTCGGCCAGCGGCACGCCGTCGTAAAGGTTGCGGATGGCGCTGACCAGCACCCGTTCGGCATCGACCGCATCGCCCAGCCCGGCGCAGGCATCGGTGCACAGGCCGGCCAGTTCGGCGCGGTCGAGCGGCCGGCGCTGGCCGCCATCCAGCACATGGATCAGCGGCGCGCCGGCCGCCGGCTCGGCGACCGAGCGTTCGCTGGCCCGCCGTTCGCGGTAGAGCACGTAGGCCCGCGCCACGTCGTGTTCGCCGGAGCGCATCAGGGCCAGTTCGACCTGGTCCTGGATATCCTCGATATGCACCGTGCCGCCGTCGGGCAGGCGGCGGGTCAGCGAGCGGACGACGGCCTGCGCCAGGTGCGCGACGACATCGCGGACCCGCGACGAGACGGCGCTGTGGCTGCCTTCGACGGCCAGAAAGGCCTTGGTCAGCGCGACGGCGATCTTGTCGGCATCGAAGGCGACGACCGCGCCATTGCGGCGGATGACTTGCAGGGCTGCAGCAGCGATTTCGCTGCCGGTGGACAGGCTCAGGACGTTGGATTGCAAGGCGATTCTCCGTATTGGGGGGCGGAGAATCGACGGGGCGCGCCGCCCGCGACGTAGCGCCGCCCGGACACAGCCGGTTGCGGTCGACGCTCACGAACGGACAAAAATGTAGCCACGCACAAACCTCTCGTCAGGGACACCCCGCCCCAAAACCATGAAAGAAAGTTCGTTGCGGCAGGTCTCCTGGCTCTCGGTTCAGCGCGCTTCAGCAGCCTTCCCAGTCCAAGGACCAGTGGCAGAGAGGCGAAGCGCTCGCCGATTACAGTTGCGGGGGCAGCCCCGGATTTCGAACCTTGCGGTCCGGCACCGGATTCCCGTTTTAATCCCCAGAGGGGAACCATCAACAGGGCGGAGTCTAGCCAAGCCGATCAGGGCATGTCAAGACAATAAACCACTAGATGTAGTAGTCGTTGTTAAATTTTTAACTAAATAGCGGACTCAGCCGCGAACCACATGCAGCGCCGGCGGGTGGTTGGCCGTCACCTGCTCGTCCAGTTTGGCCTGGGCGAGTTGCAGGGTAATCATGTCCATCCGGCTGGTGTGGATCGAATCGCGGATGACGGCGGCGACGATTTCGGCCACCGTCACATCGCAGCCGATTTCGACGAAATGCTTGAAGTAAATCAGCGTGATACGCGCCCAGACCGGCGGGCTGACCTGCGCGATGAACTCGTTGCGGAAACTGCGCTGGGCGTTGTCCAGGCACTCATCGACCAGCCGGGCGACATCCTCCTCGCCCAGTTGCGGCACCAACATCGCCAGGCAGGCGCAGGTTTGGTCTCTCAGGTGATCAAGGTTCATGCTTCCCTCCCCGATTGAAGCACACGAGAAAGTGGACAGTCCGCCCCGCCGCAAGTTCTGGGCGCATGACAGATCGAAGGCGCTGGCGCCTATTTTTTGGCGATGTTCAACGGTATCAGGCGGGCTGAATGGCAGGCTGAAGTTTCCAGATAAGCCTCCAGTTGCTCGATCGGCAAGGGCGGTGAAAACAGGTAGCCCTGATGCGCCCGGCACCCCTGGTCGGCAAGGAAATCGCGTTGCCCCTCGGTTTCGACGCCTTCGGCGATGACGTCCAGACCGAGCGCCTTGGCCAGCGCGACAATGGTCCGGGCGATCGAGGCGTCGTTGGGGTCGACCAGCACATCGCGCACGAAGGAGCGGTCGATTTTCAGTTGGTCGAGCGGCAGGCGCTTCAGGTACGACAGCGACGAATAGCCGGTCCCGAAATCGTCGAGGGAGAAGCCGACACCGGCATTCTTCAGCACATTCATCTTGGCGATGATGTCTTCGATGTCTTCGAGCAGCATGCTTTCGGTCAGTTCCAGCTTGAGGCGCGCCGTGCCGGCGGATCGCCGTCTTGACCTGGTCTACGAAATCGGCGCAGCGGAACTGGCCGGCGCTGACATTGACCGCCATCGTCAAGCGCGCCGTTTTCCAGTTGCCCGCCCACTGCGCCAGCTGACGGCAAGCGGTGTCCAGCACCCAGTTACCCAAGGGGTCGATCAGCCCACACTCTTCGGCCACCGGGATGAATTCGTCCGGGCGGATCATGCCGCGCTCCGGGTCCAGCCAGCGGATCAGCGCCTCGACGCCGAAGATCGCGCCGTCGCTGCCGACTTGCGGCTGGTAATGCAGGCAGAATTGCCCGACCTCGATCGCATGGCGCAGCCGCGCCTCGATCTGCGCCTTGCGGGTGACTTCGGCCTGCATTTCCGGGCTGAAGAAACACAGCGTATTGCGCCCCGAGGCCTTGGCCCGATACATGGCCAGGTCGGCCTGTTTCAGCAGTTCGTCCACGCCGATGGCGTCGCCGCGGAACAAGGTGATGCCGATGCTGACCGCGCCGTGGTAGCTATGGTTCTGCTCCAGGCCGTCCGCCAGCAGTTTCAGGTTGAAGGGCCGTTCGACGGCAGCCAGTATTTTCGCGGCCACATGCTCGACCTGGCGAGCCGTTGGCGGAAAATCGCTCAGCCCCTCGAGCAGGATCACGAACTCGTCGCCACCCAGGCGGGCGACGCTGTCGCTGCTGCGCACGCAGTCCCGCAGGCGCCGGCTGACCTCGACCAGGAAGCGGTCGCCGATGTCGTGGCCCAGGGTGTCGTTGAGCGCCTTGAAGTTGTCGAGATCAAGGAGCATCACGGCCCCCGACTTGCGGTTGCGGACGCTGCTGACCAGGGCCTGCTGGATGCGGTCGGTCAACAGGCTGCGGTTGAGCAAGCCGGTCAGGTGGTCGAAGAAGGCCAGCCTTTCGATGCGGTGCTCGGACTTCTTGCGCTCGGTGATATCGACGTGGGTGGCGATGAAATGCGTGGTCGCACCGTGTTCGCCGGTGACCGCCGAAACGATCATCCATTTCGGGTAAATCTCGCCGTTCTTGCGCCGGTCCCAGACCTCGCCCTGCCAGCTGCCCTCGGCCAGCAGGCGACGCCACATCTCGCGGTAGAAGTTGTCATCGTGCCGCCCCGACTTGAACATCCGCGGGGTATTGCCGATGCATTCCTCGGCCGTGTAGCCGGTGCATTCGGTAAATGCCGAATTGACCCGCAGGATGATCCCGTTGGCATCGGTGATGACCATCGATTCATGCGACTGGAAAGCGGCGGCGGCAATGCGCAACTCGGTCTCGACGCGGTGGCGCTCGGTAATGTCCCGGAAGCACCAGACCCGCCCGGCAATCCGGCCGTCCAGCCAGCGCGGTTGCGAATGGCGTTCGAACACCCGGCCGTCCAGGAACTCCAGCAAGTCGAAGCTCTCCTCTTCCGACTTGCTGATCCGCTCGCCCTCCGAAAGAAAGCGCAAGGGGTTCGCCAACTGCCGGGCGGCGGCCTCGACCAGCAAACGGTCGTCATCAGCTGCCAGCACCTCCGGCGAAACCTGCCACATCTCGAGGTAACGGTCGTTATAGCTTTCGATCTTGCGGTCTTCGCCGACCACCAGGATGCCGTCGGTCGTCGAATTGAGCGTCGCCACGAAGGTGGACACGGATTTTTCCAGGCGCTTCTCGGCCTCCTTGTGTTCGGCCAATTCGGCCCACAGCAGACGATTCTGCTCGCCCATTTCGTCCGAGACGATCTCCAGCGAGCGCTCCAGCATGCGCCGGTCAACGTCGCCCTGTTCGTAGGTCTGGCTGATCGCATCGAGCAATGGCCGCAACGATTCCGGCAGCGCGTTGCCTTCGCCGCAAAGCCGGTCGATCTGCCGTTTCAAAAGGCGGTGCATGGTTCAGTATTCACCTAGCGTCGTGATGCTCATCGTCTGGTTGTGCAATTGACAGGGCGTACCGCTGTGATGCGGAGAAATTTCACCGTACGAATAGAAACCGGCAAACGGCAACTGATTTCCCAAGATCTGCCGGATACCCAGCACTTCCTCGTCGATCCGCTGCTTGAGCACCAGTTTGCGCCCGACGCAGCTGATCAGCAGCGCGAATTGCGCCGCCCGGCCGCCCTGGCCCTGCAGGGAAACCTCGGCCGCGGCGACGGCGCCGTCAACCAGGCGGTCGAAATTGGCCTTCATCAGCCGGGCATGCCGCCCTTCCGGCATGTCGCCGGCAAAGGTCATGCTCTGCTCGGCCTCGTTGACCCCGAGTATGGTGCGCACCACGCCGTCGTCTTCCGAACGCAGCAGCAAGGGGAAAAGCAGGCCGGTGGCCGGCAGTCCTGCCGCGTGTTCGCCCAGGTAGCGCTTGTAGAGTTCCAGCGCCGGCTTGCCGTCGAGATCGAACAGCACGTTGCCGACCGAACGCGTGATCAGGCGTTCCGGGCCGAAGGTATCCCAGCCGCCGACCGAGCCGTAACCAACGGCCAGCCGCGACCCGTAGAAGCCGACCGCGACCAGTGTCTTTTCACTGGCCGGCGCATCGGCGAACACCAGCGTGCGCTGGAAGCGTTCGCCATCGCCCGCCAGCCCCCCGGTCAGTTCGACACCCGGCGGCAACTGGCTGCGGAAGCCGCGCACCAGTTCGCTGCCATTGACGCAAAGCCCGTCGGAAAAAACCAGTACATGGCTCAGCTCGTCGCCGAGCAGTGCCTCGGCCATGGCCTGGCCAGCCGAAAAACTCTCCGCCATCTCGCCGACCGTCGCCGTCGCCAGACGCACGGCCGTGTGCTCGAAATGCAACGCGGTGACGACCAGGGAATGATCGCTGACCGAGCTGCCGTGGATTTCGCCAGCCCCGGAGCAACCGACAATCGCCGCCAGCGGATAGGCCTGGCGCAGCGCCGCAAAGACATCGCCGCCGCTCAGCCGGGAAGTGTCGCCAAACGCCAGCAGCAACTGAGCCTCGGCCAATGGAGACTCGAACAATGGCAACTCGCCTGCACGAAATACTGTCTGCTGAATTTTCATCACGCTTCCCAAGCTGCAACCCGGCGGCCGCGACTTCCTCCCGTTCGTGCTGCTTTGACCAGAATCGACCTATTACGTTCGTAATATATAACAAATAATGCTTTTAATACTTTTGCAATAAATCAAAAGCGCACCAGGCAACCGCCATGTCTTGCCGGCTCGTGAGAAAATTTCCGCATGCGTCCCCTAGCCTTTGTCGACCTCGAAACCACCGGCGCCACCGCTACCGCCGACCGCATCACCGAAATCGGCATCGTCGAAGTCGATGCCGACGGGTCGGTGCGCGAATGGCAGCAACTGGTCAATCCCGGCACGCGGATACCGCCCTTCATCGAGCAACTGACCGGCATCAGTAACGAGATGGTCGCCGACGCGCCGCCGTTCGCAGCCGTCGCCGCCGAAACCATGAAGCGCCTCGAAGGCCGGCTGTTCATCGCCCACAACGCCCGCTTCGACTACGGTTTTTTGAAGAATGAGTTCAAGCGCCTGGGCATCACCTTCCGCGCCTCCGTGCTATGCACCGTCAAGCTGTCGCGCACGCTGTTTCCCGAACACAAGCGGCACAACCTCGACAGCCTGATCGAACGCCACGAACTGCGTGCCGACGCCCGCCACCGGGCGCTGGCCGACGCCCAGCTGATATTTCAATTTTGGCAAAAAATTCATGCCGACCGTAGCATTGAGGCCATCGAGGCCGCGCTGCACGCCCAGAACGCCCACCCCAGCCTGCCGCCGCATCTCGACGCCAGCATCCTCGAAGACCTGCCCGAAGGCCCCGGCGTTTATCTCTTCTACGGCGAAAACAACCTGCCGCTCTACATCGGCAAGGCCAAGGACATCCGCCAGCGCGTGCTCTCGCACTTCGCCGGCGACCACAGCTCGGCCAAGGAAATGGCCATCGCCCAGCAAGTCCGGCGCATCGACTGGATCGAAACCGCCGGCGAAATCGGCGCCCTGCTCAAGGAATCCGCGCTGGTCAAGCAACTGCAGCCGACGCAAAACCGCCTGCTGCGCAAGAACGACGAAAGCTGCACCTGGACGCTGGTGGACGAAGGCGAAGGCTGGCTGCGCCCGCAACTGGTGCTGGCCAGCGACCTCGAATTCGACATTCGCACCGCCTGCTACGGCCTGTTCAAGACCACCAAGGAAGCCAACCAGGTCCTGCGTACCCTGGCCGAATCGCACAACCTCTGCGACATCCTGCTCGGCGTGGAGAAGGCCAAACCGGGCAAACCCTGCTTCGGCCACCAGCTACACCGCTGCAAAGGCGCCTGCGTCGGCAAGGAGCCCCTGGCCAAACACACCATGCGCCTGATGACCGCGCTGACCGGCCTGAAGCTAGTCTCCTGGCCCTTCCCCGGCCCGGCGCTGATCCGCGAAGGCGACGAAGCGCATCTGATCGAAGGCTGGCGTTACCTAGGCACGGCGAGGAGCGACGAAGAACTCCACGCTTTGCGCGACAACCCCCGCCCGGCTTTTGACCGGGATGCCTACAAGCTGCTGGCGAAGTATGTGGGGAAGATGGTGCCGCTCAACTGGAACGAATCGCTGCCCAGACTTTGACGCCGGCATATAACGTCGGGATATACTGGCCGCCAGCGAATCCCCTGGAAGGCCATGCGCTGCGGTTCATTGACGGCCTGCAGTTTCGAGGGGGCACGGCGATTCGCCGGCGCAGCGGCTTGCGACCAATCAAAACCGGAGCCTCGCCGTCACTCCGCAACAATACGAAAAAAGGAAGTTCAACATGCATTCCAGACTATCCCTGGCGCTGCTTGCCAGCCTCGCCGGCCTGCCGGTACTCGGCCATGCCCAGCAATGCGCAGCGGGTTATTTGCCGGCCAGCGTCACCGGTCGCGTCACCACGATCAACGTCTCCGAAACCCGGCAGGTCGGGCAGATCTGCCTGGTCATCACCACCGCCGACGGACGCGAAGTCTTCGACGACTGTGGCGCCCTGGTCGGCAAGCTCACCGCGATGGACCCGGCCACAGGCAGCAGCACGCTGAATCATACGGCCCTGTTCGATCTGACCGAATCGTTCCGCACCGTCGGGGACAGCGCCCAGGTCACCGGGATTCTCGCCACCGACGCCGATGGCGCCCCCTGCGCCATGTCGGTGACCGAACACATGACCAAGCTAAAGCTCGGTACCGGCATTTTCTACGGCGCCACCATAGACGTTGTGGCTGAAGGCAGCATCAGCTTCTGCCCCGGCAACAACCTGAACAATTTCCAGCTAAGCGGTCACGGCTGCGTGCGCAACAAGCGCCGCTGAGGACAGCAAATTCCGGCAGGCCCGGAACGCCGGGTTTGCCGCAGACCGGCCTCAAACTGGTTTCCTGGCCCTTCCCCGGCCTGGCGCTGATCCGCGAAGGCGAAGAAGCGATTTGATTGAAGGCTGGCGCTACCTGGGCACGGCGAGAAGCGACGAAGAACTCCACGCCCTGCTCGACAACCCCCGCCCGGCCTTTGACCGGGATGCCTACAAATTGCTGGCGAAGTATGTGGGGAAGATGATGCCGCTGTAGTTGTTGCTGAATAAACTGAAACGCCTCGCGATTGCGAGGCGTTTCAGTTTGCCTGACTGCTACATTGTTTTCACTCAGGCCAAAATTACTTGGCGGTCTTTGCAGAAAAATCCTTTGCCTTGATCGCCTTGGCCATCTCACTGCCGTCAGCAGCCAAAGCCTTAAGAGTTATTTGGTAGCTATGACCGAAGCTGGAAAAATTATTGGGGCAAGGCCCAAGATAGTTGGCCTTCAACGCACCTTCAGGGATTTCTACAGTTGCCCCCTCCGAGATGGCAATGCTTCCACCACCATGATCTTTGTTCTGGAAATCCAGGTCATTCATCTGAACCGAAAGTGTTTTCGCCCCGGCAGGAATTCCTGAAACTTTGAGCGCGGGGGACGTGTTGTTGCACCGATGAGCTACTTTCCATTCCCAATCAACGGAAAATTCAGACTCGGCGAACGCAGGAAGTGCGAAAGCAAGAGTAACGGCAAGAACGGCAATACGCATGTTTGCTCCATTAAGCGTGGTAAATAGAAAGCAACTGGGGCCAGACCACAATTTTTCATAAATCTGTTGCCCCTCCGGGTTGAATTCAAATGGCATCTTACCACCCAGCCATAACCCATCGCGCCACCCGCCTTCACCGTCTTCGCCCCAAATCATGGCAAACTCCACGGATTCCAATCGCATCAATCCAGCCATGACCAAACGCCCCACCAAAGCCTCCCCGGCCACGCCGCCAAAGACCATCGCCATTGCCTGCCAGGGCGGCGGCAGCCATACGGCTTTTACCGGGGGCGTGCTGCAGACGCTGTTGCGCGATCTTGATCCGGCGCGGCATCGCATCATCGGCCTTTCCGGCACCTCGGGCGGCGCGTTGTGTGCGGCCATTTCCTGGTATGGCCTGTTGCAGGGCAAGCCGGTGCAAGCGGCCGAGCAGCTCGAATCCTTCTGGGACAAGATGGCGACAACCCAGCTGCCCGATGCCATCGCCAACCAGTTCATGGTCTGGCTGCAGCGCAGCGCGAGTTATCTGGCCTTGCCGGAAGTCAGCCCCTACCGGTTGCCGAATTCCGGCCAGGATTATCTGGCCGGAATCATCGGGGAGCATATCGATTTCACCAAGCTGCCAGCGCTGATCGCGCCGGATTCGCCGCGCCTGATGGTGGGGGCGGTGGAAGTGCTGTCAGGGAAGTTCGCCGTCTTCCGTTCGCACCACAGCCAGCCGGAAAAGCGGATCAGCCTGCCTGCCCTGCTTGCCTCGGCGGCGATTCCCGAACTGTTCCGCGCCGTCAAAATCGGCGATGGCGTCTATTGGGACGGCCTGTTCTCGCAGAACCCGCCGGTGCGCGGCTTCTTGTCCGGTGTGCAGGAGCAGGACGCGAAGCCGGATGAAATCTGGGTCATCCAGATCAACCCGGATAAGCGCGCGGCCGAGCCGACCACCCTCGGCGACATCACCGACCGCCGCAACGAGCTTTCCGGCAACCTGTCACTGAAGCAGGAGCTGTTCTTCGTCGAGCAGACCAACGACTGGTTGCGCAAGGGCTGGCTCAATGCGCCGCAATTCAAGCAGGTCGCGGTGCGCACCATTCCACTGGGCCTCGAACTCGACTACCCTTCCAAGCTCGACCGCAGCCCGGCTTTCATCAATGCCCTGCTGGCCGAGGGCCGCCGCGCCGCAAGCGCATTCCTGCGCGACCTGTAAACCTTTCGCTGATCCGACACCTGCCATGCGCCTCTTCGCCCCTGCCCTGCTGACCACCTTGGCTTTTGCCACCTGCCCCGTCACCGCCGAGGAAATCGGCTGCGCGACGACGACCTGGAAACTGATCGGCGCCAATCACCGCGTCTGCGTCTATGCCTACGACGACCCGAAAATAGCCGGCGTCACCTGCCACATCAGCCAGGCGCGCACCGGCGGCATCAAGGGCAGCCTCGGGCTGGCCGAAGACCCGTCGCAGTTTTCGATTGCCTGCCGCCAGGTCGGGCCGATCACGCTGCCGGCCAAGCTGCCGGCCAGCGAAGAAGTGTTCAGCGACGACACCTCGATTTTCTTCAAGGAAACCAAGGTTCTCCGTTTTCACGACACCAAGCGCAACGTGCTGGCCTACATGGCAATCAGCCGCAAGATCATCGCCGGCGCACCGGCCAACTCGATCTCGACGGTGCCAATCCAGCCCTGGGGCGGCAAGTGATTGCCAAGACGGCGCTGGCTGAAATCGCGCCGTACATCACCCGGGACGGCTCCGAAATCCGAGAACTGCTGCACCCGGACCAGCACCCGGTGCGCCAGCAGAGCCTGGCCGAAGCCGTCGTGCCGCCCGGCGCCACCACGCTGTTGCACCGCCACTTGCTGAGCGAGGAGATTTATCACGTGACCCACGGCACGGGGCGAATGACGTTGGGCGACGAGGTTTTCACCATTGCGCCCGGTGACAGCATCGCCATCGCGCCGGGCACGCCGCATCGGGTCGAGAACACCGGTGACGAAGCCCTGCACATTCTGTGCTGCTGCGCGCCGGCCTATTCGCACGCCGATACCGAGTTGCTCGCATAAGGCATCCGGTCGCCCTGAGCCGTTCCACCCGGCTCAGGACAGGCCCTTCGACAGTGCTCAGGACAAGCTTGTCGAAGGGCTGCGTACCGAGGGCTTCGACAAGCTCAGCCCGAACGGGCATCGGGCCTGGGAAAAATTTCAATTTTGGCCTTTTTTTCCGGCCGACCGTAGCATTCCGCCACCGAGGCGGCTAGCGCAACAAGCGCCCGACCACCGGATCGAGGCCGGCCATGAAGGCCTCGACCCGCCGGGTGTAGTCGGTCGCCAGCCCAAGTTCCTTGTTCAGCGCGCCATGGCTCATTGCTTGTTCCACGACGCCGGCCTTCACGCCCAGGCTGTTGCTTTTCTCGGCGTAGGCGCGCGCCTGAGCGCAGGGGTCGTCCTTGCGAGTAGTCGAGCAGACGCCCAGCCAGGGGCCGGCGCTGCGGTCGAGCCGGTGGTACGGCGAGGCGGCCATCCAGCCTGCCTCGCTGTCGCCAAAAGCCTCGCGGTAGCGTTCCTTGAGGAAGGGGTAGATGTTGGGCATCTGGCGCACGACATCGATGGCGCCGGCATCCAGCGATACGGTGCCGAGCACCGGCGCCACGCCGTTGGCCCGGCGAATCCCGGCATCGGCATTGACCAGCGACACCAGGTGCGCGCCGGCCGAATGTCCCATCAGGATCAGCTTTGTCGGATCGCCCCGCCACGCCCGGGCACGGGCCTGCACGTAGGCGACGGCCCGGGCGACGTGGTTTGCCTGGGCCAGCGCATCGCTGCCGTCGTTGACCATCGGGTAATTGACCGAGACGAAAACGAAGCCCCGGTCCGCCCAGCGCGCCACCTTGTTCTCGGTCACGCCGGCTATTGACTTGTCGCCGACGCACCAGCCGCCGCCATGGACCATGACGATGACCGGCGCCAAGCCGTCGCTGCCCTTCGCCGGCAGATAAACATCCAATTTTTCGCGCGGCAGATTGCCGTAGGCAACGTCCTTCAGATCGGGCTGCGGACCCGGGTTGGCGGCAGACGTCCGGGCCTGCAGGCGATCCACCCGCCGCGCCCAGTCGGCACAGGAGAGCGCGTTGCCGCCCTGGTTCTCCGAGTCGGCGCTTGCCGCCGCCCGCTCCTGCAGGCGCTCGCGGAGTCGGTCGCGCAAAGGGCCGGCCTGCAAATCGGTCACGATGCCTGCCGCGACGGCGGCAAACAAAAGCAAGCGGAGGGAAAGCGATTTCGTCATGGCGGACACTCCGTAAAACAGTGACCGCCGGGCAGCGACCAACCGAAGGAATGACCCGATTGTCGCCGGATAACGCCGGCAATATCGCAATGGCATGGTAAGGAATTGTTGCAAATCGTTGCCGGGTGGCGCACCCGGCAACGATTCACGCCAGCCCGGTCACCCCTTGCACTTGCCCTCGTCGGCCGGGCGATCCGACACCAGCGGCCGCAGCACCGGTTCCATCTGCTTCATGATCTGCACCGGCAGCGCCGACGTGAAGTCGTAGCCGGCCGCCTTCGAGCCGGGCACGAAGGCGGTAACCACGCCATAGAAACGGTCGCCGAGGTAGAAGGCGAAGGTCGCGGCGCGGTTCATGACCTTGGCGCTGCGGACCTCGCCACCGGAACCGATGACCTTGGAGCGGTGGTCGCCGGTACCGGTCTTGCCGCCGACCAGCAGCGGCTTTTCCTCGTGGTCGCGGTAGGTGTCCTTGAGGCGGCGGGCGGTGCCGCTGTTGACCACACGCAGCAGGGCGCGGCGGGTGACCATGGCGACTTCGACCGGAATCACCCGTTCGCCGGCTTCCGGCTGGCGCTTCAGGCGCGTTTCGTAGGGCGTGTTGGCGGCAAACAGCAGCTCGTCGACGCGCACGGTCGGCCGGCGGATGCCGTCATTGACGACGATGCCCATCAACTCGGCCAGCGCGGCCGGACGGTCGGCCGAACTGCCGATTGAGGTGGCCAGCGAAGGAACCAGGTGTTCGAACGGGTAGCCCAGGCGCCGCCATTCCTCGGCGATGCGCTCGAAGGCGGCGACCTCGACGACGATGTCGATGCGCACCTGCTGGGCATGCTTGAAGCGCGGGGCGAACAGCCATTTTGAGGCGTCGCGTCGGGCTTCGACACTGGCCGGCACGATGTCCTTGAGCGTCGCCTTCGGCTCGCTCTGCAGATGGCGGACCAGCCACAGTTCCAGCGGATGGACGCGGGCCAGATAGCCCTGGTCGGCCAGGTTGTACTGGCGGGTGGCGTGGGCATCGAACAGCTTGCGCAGGCCGGCGTCGGTACCCGCCTTGCCGCCCAGTTGCTTGCGCATGAAAGCGAGGAAGCTGGCGAAATCGCTCTTCGGCAGCACGCTCAGGTAGGCTGCCGCCTGCGGATTGGGCCGAGCCGGCACCGAGTCGCTGAGCACTTCCAGGCGATCTTCCGGCGCCACGTCGCGGTACTTGTGCCAGTAAGTGCGCAGGAAACCCAGCCCTTCGCGCTCGGCAAAGCGGTTCAGGAAGGCCTGCCGGGTTTCCTCGTCATCCTTGTCGCGCAGGCCGCGGGCCGGGGCATCGACCGCCTCGTAGGCGTGGTAATGGACGACGTCGTGCA
>CAIXSK010000254.1 GCA_903922075.1 uncultured beta proteobacterium
CCTGTTGCTCTCACGCGCTCTTGCCGCTGCCGGTTATTCGACGATGCGCTTCGACTACCGCGGCATGGGGGACAGCGAGGGTGATTTGCGCCACTTCGAGGCGGTCAATGACGACATTGCCGCGGCAATCGCAGCCTTCCAGGTTCATTGCCCCGAAGTCACGAGGATTGTCCTTTGGGGTTTGTGCGATGCTGCGTCCTCCGCACTGCTGTACTGGGATGTGGCGAGGGATGCGAGGGTCAACGGACTGGTTTTGCTGAATCCCTGGGTGCGTTCGGAAACTACCCTGGCGCGGGCCCATATCAAGCATTACTACGGTCAGCGTCTGTTGCAGGCTGAGTTCTGGCGCAAGCTGCTGACCGGGAAACTCGGGCTGGGGCGCGCGATCGGCGGGTTTCTCGGCAGTCTGAATAGTGCCCGCCAAGATAATCGCAGCGCGGCGCAGACAGAGAACCTGTCGTTCCAGCAGAAAATGCTACGCGGCCTGGGGGCATTTCCCGGCCCGGTGTTGTTGCTGTTGAGCGGGAACGACTACACCGCCAAGGAATTTCTTGAAACCGTAAAGGCCGATGCGGCGTGGGCTGCAGCCCTGGGGCAGCCGTCAGTGACCCGAATCGACATTGCCGATGCCGACCACACGTTCTCGTCGGCCGAATGGCGGGGGCAGGTTGAAACTATCACCCGGCAGTGGCTGGAAATGAAAGTCGATTGATGAAACGCGTATTGATGGTTGCCTTCCATTTTCCGCCGCTGGCCGGTAGCAGCGGTATCCAGCGCACCTTGCGCTTTGTCCAGCAGCTACCTAGATTCGGCTGGGAGCCGGCAGTGATATCAGCCGATCCTCGTGCCTATGAGCGCACCAGCGGCGACCTGATGGCCGAAGTGCCTGCCGTAAGGGTCAAGCGATCCTTCGCCCTCGACACGGCCCGTCATCTTTCCGTGGGCGGCCGCTACATCGGGGCGATGGCACGCCCGGACCGTTGGGTGAGCTGGAAGCTGGCTGCCGTCCGGGATGGCATGAAAATGATCCGGGAGCTGAAACCGGCTGCCATCTGGAGCACCTATCCGATTGCCACGGCCCATCTGATCGGGGCCGAACTGCATCGCAAGACCGGCTTGCCGTGGATTGCCGATTTCAGGGACCCGATGGCCCAGGACGGCTATCCGGCCGACCCGGCGATCTGGAATGCCTTCAAGGAAATTGAAGAAAATGCGGCGCAAAATGCCGCCTTCTGCGTATTCACGACGCCCGGTGCGGCCCGGCTTTACCGGGAACGCTATCCGCAGGCCGCCGAGCGGATCGTGGTGCTCGAAAACGGTTATGACGAAGAAACCTTCAGCTCGCAGCAACAGCTCGGCAATGCGGACGAACCGCTGAATGCCGGCGTCGTGACGCTGTTGCACAGCGGCATCGTCTATCCTGAGGAGCGTGACCCGACACAGCTATTTGCCGCGCTCCAACAACTGAAGAAGAGTGGGAGGCTGCGCGGGAATCAGCTCCGTATCCGCTTCCGGGCTGCCGTTCACGACGAACTGCTGAGCGCCTTGGCGGCGCAATACGATGTCGCCGACTACATCGAACTTTGTCCCCAGATACCGTACCGCGAGGCGCTATCTGAGATGCTCCGGGCAGATGTCCTGCTCGTCATGCAGGCCGCCAACTGCAATGCCCAGATACCGGCCAAGATTTACGAATACCTGCGCGCCGGGCGTCCGATTGCAGCATTGACCGATCCGCAGGGCGATACCGCCGGCGCGTTGCGACAGGCGGGCATCAACTGGATATCTCAACTCGACGACAGCGACGCCATTGCTGCTCGCCTGGTCGAAGTCCACGATGCCGTACGCGCCAATGCAGCACCGCTGCCGTCCCCGGCCGCCGTCGCCGGGGCCTCCCGGCTCAGCCGCAGCGAAGAACTAGCCGGCTACCTGGCCCGTTGCACGGCCTCCTGAACCCAGTCCGGATCAACGCCTTTACCTGTCGCCATGTTCAAATCGCTCAAAAACGCGGTCGGGAGCCTCGGCTTCACCAACGGGATGCTCTACCTGCTTGGCCGCGCCATGCAAACTGTCAGTGGCGGGCGTTGCTTCCTGATTCGCTACTATCTCGTGGCCCAGCCGGTTCCGTCGCCGTTTTCACCGGTCTGCAAAGCATCGCCCAATGACCAGGTCCGGGAAGCTGGCCCGGATTCTCCAGTGCTCAAGGATTTTCCAAGGCCGGCGGAGGTGATTCGCGGCCGCTTCGAGAATGGTCACGTCTGTCTAGTCGCCACCAGCAAGGAGAGTTTTTCCGGATTTCTTTGGTTTGCGCGAGGCAGCTATGACGAGGACGAGGTTCATTGCCGTTTCGTCCTCGCCGATCCGGACAGCACGGTCTGGGATTTCGATGTGCACGTCGAGCCACGCTTCCGTCTTGGGCGGACTTTCGCCAGGCTTTGGGATGCGGCCAACGAGCGTTACGCCGCGGCCGGCATCCGATGGAGCATTTCCAGAATATCGTCCTTCAACCAACAATCCTTGCAGTCGCACGGGCGTCTGGGCATTCGCCACCTGCAGACGCTGACCTTCTTTTGTCTGGGGCCGCTACAGATCAGCCTGCTGTCCTGTCGTCCCTATCTGAACATCTGCTGGCGCGGAAGAGGTTGCCCTACGGTTGTTCTTGCGCCACCCCCCGAAGAGGCGCGCTAAACGTCAGCAAGGCGTTTAACAAAAAACTACAATTTTGGCGAAAATTTACGGCTGACCGTAGCATTCCCGCCAGAGGGCCGGCTACTGGGACCGATTGCGGATATGCAGGGTTGCCGGGTAATCAACAGGCAGGCCAGTACCATCGGTATCGACCGGCGCCATCGTCAGACCTACGACGGAGGTCGATGCAAAACGCCGTGTAACCCGAAAAGATACGGTCGCCAGCACATCGGGTTGCGGCTTTGCTGCAGGACCGTGAGGTGTCACATCTACGCGAATTCGCCCCTCGACTTTGTCAACTGAAGGATTGAACAGGCTTCCGCTAGCCAAAAAACCTCCCGGTTTGACTGACTGAACCTCAATCACCGCTGGGTCGTATCCAATCACGAATGGCACTTCGGAAATACCCTGGCTTGCCGGATCGATGTATAGATGAACTTGAAAGGTCTCGCCGACGCCAAGGAGCGTCGGCGAGACAAATTTGAATCTGACGGTTTCAGCAGCGAAGGCCGAGAGAGACAAAACACAACAGACGCACAAGGAAAATACAACTCTAATTCTCGCATTCATGTCGTTGTTTCCTTTGAAATGGTAGCAGTGTCTTATCGGCGCTTACGATACTCGACTTATGGCAAGGTATAGGTGATTTCGAGCTTGGGTCGCAGCGTTACATTGGTTGCGTACTCGCTGGAATAAAACTGCTTCAGGTTGCCGTTTCCTGATACGCCAACGATTCGCCACCCATAGTTATTTTGACCCTGTTGCCACTCGGATACGCGAGCGCTTACGTCGAAGATCATCCAGCCAGGCGAAAATGGTGCACTGAATTGCGCATCATAGGCCGCGGTGTAGTCGGCGTCGACGCCCGCAGCACCTGGACTGGTCCAGCTTTCACCGATCTTGGGACGAAGCCAGGTGGCTTCCAGTTCTTTCCAGTCGCGGAGCATGGGATGCAGGCGATAGATAAAATCGTAGTTCGATTTGTAGATGCTCAACTTTGCACTTTCGATAACCGCGTCGTCGGGTAATGGCCCACCTTCGCGTGCAAAAATCGCAAACTTGATCAACGGTGTGTACTTGGTCTGAAAGACCAGCAGGTTTTGCGTAGCGCCGGTGTTGCCTGACGTGCTGTAACTGGAGAGATATACGTCCGATGACCCGGAGTAGGTGTCCAGACCGCGCTGCAGGGTAGTTGTGACAGGCCCGCCAGCGCCTCCCGATGTGACAACTACATCAACAACAGCCGATTCGGTTTCCGCGCCGCTGTTGTCGGTCGCAATAGCCTTGATCGAGGCCGATCCCAAGGCGGTTGGCGTCCAGTTGACCGTGTAAGGGGGCGAAGTTACCGAGCCGATCAGGGTGCCATTGACCTTGAAGTCGACGCGGCTTACTGTCCCGTCGCTATCCGCCGCTGTGGCAAGGAGCGTCGCAGGTTGGCCGCGGATAACTTCGCTACCGGAAACCGGGTCGTCTATGGAAACTGTCGGTGCTACGTTGTTGGTGTTGGGCGCCATCCAGCCTGTTGGCTTGTAAATCCAGATTTGGCCTTCAGTTTCGTGTTGAAGTCCAAGAAAGACATCAAACCCGGGAATGTATTTCCATTTTCCAAGAATTCCGGTACCAACCCGGCCTGGAGGGACCTCACCGCCATTGAGCGGAAGTTGCTCCATGGTCCACCCCGTGGGGGCAATGGTGCTCGGCGGGACAAGCGACCATAAGGCACCATCTCCGCACCACAGTACAAAGTGTTGGCGATTTTGGTCATAGTCGATCGCGCACAAACGCATGCTTTTGCCCGTTGCACCAAGCCAGGACGAAAATGTTGCCACAGAATCGCTAACGACGACCGCTTGATCCTTATTCGTCGGGCCGGCGGTAGCCAAATTCCAATAAACAAAGGGCTTGGTATTGTTGCCGGTCCGGACGAATACCTTTCGAACCGGATCAACTGCGCAGGTTGTCAGATCCGAAGTGCCATTCCAGTAAATACCAATCCGGCCGATATCGTCGGTTTGTGCATTGGACAATTCTCCCAGCACATGCCGGTACAGACTCGGGCTCGTAGCGTCAGGAGATGCGCCGGCACCGAGGTAAACCACCTCAGTTCCGTTCTCCTCCACATAGCCCGTGCACCCGTTCACATGGCGCTGCGGCATGACCTTGCCGGCAAGATTCTTCGTATGATCGCGGTTTAGCCACATGTTTCCGCCGATCACATCGGGGAAGGGAGCTACCCGCTGAACATGGGAGCCAGTGGTGCCGCCGACCTGATTGCCGTTTGCCTTTGCAGGATCGAACATGTATGGCCCGGTGCGGCGTGTTTTTGACGAATCGTTTTCGTCTAGCCGGCTGTAGGGGCCACCGGTGTTGTAGCTGGCACCACCATAGTTCATGTAGCGGTCGAGCAACGGAAGAAAAACCGCATTGTCGTAGGTGTGGGCCGCGGGTGGGGCTGCATCTGCGCCGTCTTTTGCCCAAAAATACACGGTCGAACCCCAGCGCGTGATTTCGCTGGGTAGAGAGGCGCGTTCCCACTGAAGATTCCGTGAACGCCAGCGATAGACATCATTGCCACTGTAGTTCGCATGTCCGCCACCGTAGATGATCAGATCGCCCCGATTGCTATCCCAGGCATATCCGGCCCATGCGCTGATCACCCGGTCCGGTGGAGGATTGGACTGATAGTTGAGCGGCCTCTGGTCTGCCGGCGTCCAGACGTCAGAAATGAAATTGGTGTTTACCTTGACCCACGTACCTTCCGGCATCGTGGATACGATGTTCAGCAAGGTGCCTGTCGCATATGGCTCTTTTGCCGCCGTTGGCAAGGAGAAAGCGCAGGAAATCGATAGCGCTAATACCGTTGGGAAGTTGGCTCGCATGAAATACCCCCGTTTTTCTTTTTGAAATACAAACAATCCATTGGGAAACCTATTCCATTATCGTATTACTGAATGCTGATCCGGTGGAAAATTTTCACGATTGGGCGCAGAAAATGCGGGGCCGAAATTCGGACAGAGAGGTGAGTTCAATGTACGACATGCAGATATGCTCGATTAATTGCCGGAATGACAGGTGTGACTTTGCCACTTGCAACCATGGTGCTAGCATGATTGACCTCACTTACGGTTCCCCGCGATGCAGATTCGATTGGACGATTGCCTGAAACAAACCCAGGTAGTGCTGCTTATGACCATGGTGCTGGGCGGATGTTCCCATCCGGCATTTCGGGACGGGCTGGGTTTCATGGCCGCCGGCAAGAAGGAAGAGGGCGTGGCGTCACTGGAGAAGGCGGTCCGTGAGCGGCCGCGCGACGCCGAGATCAAGGCTTCGCTGATTCGCCACAAAGGCGAGACTGTCGATTCGTATCTGGACGAAGGCGACCGTCAACGGGCTGCCGGTCAGCCTGAGGCATCGGACACGGCCTTTCGCCGGGCACTGGCCATCGACGGACGAAATACCCGCGCCCTGCAGGGATTGGAGCAACTGGCGGCAGACCGCCGGAATGCCGCGCAACTGGTACAGGCCGAACAACTGCTGAAGAAGGGTGATCTGCTGGGGGCTGAACGTATTGTGCGCACTGTGCGGGTTCCGGATCCGCTCAATCCGGTGGCGATCGCCTTGCAGCTACGGATCGACCAGCTGCGCGAGAAGGAAATGAATCCGTCGGCCAACCCGGCGGTCAAGGCGGCGCTGACCAAGCCGGTCGTGCTTGAGTTCCGCGATGCAACGTTGAAATCGGTGTTCGAAGTGCTGTCGCGCTCGTCGGGCTTGAACTTTGTGTTCGACAAGGACGTTAAGGGCGACACCAAGGTCACCTTCTTCGTCCGCAACAGCCCGCTGGAAGACATTCTGCGTTTGATCCTGACGACCAACCAGCTGGAAAAACGCCAGCTTAACGACAACAGCTTCCTGATCTATCCGAATACCGCAGCCAAGGCCAAGGAATACCAGGAATTGGTGGTGCGCAGCTTCTACCTGGCTAACGCCGACGTCAAGCAGGCCCAGAACCTGGTCAAAACGGTGGCCAAGAGCAAGGATGTTTTCGCCGATGAAAAGCTCAATCTGCTGATCGTCAAGGACACGCCGGAGGCCATGCGACTGGTCGAGCGGCTGATCGACTCGATCGACCTGGCCGAGCCGGAGGTGATGCTGGAAGTCGAGGTGCTGGAGGTGACGCGCAGCCGGTTGAACGAGTTTGGCCTGGACTGGCCGGACAGCGTCAGCTATGGCTTGCTGCAGGCGCCGCAGGCAACGACGGTGCTGGTCAATGGCGTTCCTCAAAGCATCAGTACTTCGGCCGGTGGCACGCTGGCCGCCGGTTACATCGACCTGCGTAACCGGGGGGCGCTAACCAGTTTTGTCGCCAACCCCGGCCTGACCCTCAATCTCAGGGGGCAGAACGGCGACACCAATGTGCTGGCCAACCCACGCATCCGTGTCAAGAACCGTGAAAAGGCGAAGATCCACATCGGCGAAAAACTGCCGGTATTCACCACCACCTCGACGGCCAATGTCGGCGTTTCTGCCTCGGTCAGCTATCTCGATGTCGGCCTCAAGCTCGATGTCGAGTCCAATATTACGCTCGACGACGAGGTATCGATGAAGGTCGGGCTGGAGGTCAGCAGCATCGTCAAGGAAATCACCGGGCCTTCCAATTCGCTGGCCTACCAGGTTGGCACGCGCAGCGCGAGCACCGTGTTGCGCCTGAAAAACGGCGAAACCCAGGTGCTCGCCGGCCTGATCAACGACGAAGAACGCAAGTCCACCAGCCATATTCCCGGGCTTGGCGAAATTCCTGTCCTTGGCCGCGCTTTTGGCAGTCAGCGCGATACTTCGATCAAGACCGAGATCATCCTGCTGATCACGCCGCGCGTGCTGCGCAACATTCATCGGCCGGATTTCGGTCAGCCGGCCTTGTCCTCCGGAACCGAGTCGGCCGTGGGCGCAGCGCCGCTGACGGTCAGGACGCAGGGGCCGAAATCGCTGGCCATCGCACCGCGCGGCGGCATCGCCCCGATGGCGGCCGGGCCAGCGCCGGTGGCAGCAACATCATACAAAGTGCCGGAGGCGCCCGAGCGTGGCGCCGCGCTGGCGGCGCCGGCCGCCGACAATGCCCTGCAAATCGGCGGGCCGGCCGAGGCGGCCGGCGGCAGCGAGATTGAGCTTTTCATTACCGCGTCAGGGCCGGCGGCGCTCAAGGTCGACCTGGCCTACGACCCGGCGTTATTGGAGGCCAAGGCGCCTGCCGCCGCTTCGCCGGGTCTGGTCGGTCTGCGCGTCGAGCAGGGGCGGGGCAGTCTGCGCCTGCGCGTGCTGCCAGGGGCGCAGGGCAATACGAAAATCGAGGTGGCCGGCGCCGTACTCGAAAGTGGCGATGCTCTGCCGGGTGGCATGCCGGCCCATTCCCTCAAGCTCAATTCGCCATGATCGGCTTTCCCGAGCGGGGTTTTACCCTGATCGAACTGATCATCACCGTGGCTATCATCGGTATCCTGGCCATGACGGCGATGCCGATCATCGAAGTGACGGCCAAGCGGCAAAAGGAAACCGAATTTCGGGCTGCGCTGCGGGAGATTCGCAGCGCTATCGATGCCTACCGGCGTGCGGTCGATGAGGGAAAACTGGAGCGAAAGGTCGGTGAGAGCGGTTATCCGCGCCGACTGGAAGATCTTGCGCAGGGGGTCGAGAATATCCAGGATCCGGACAAGGGAAGGCTATATTTCCTGCGCCGCCTGCCGCGCGATCCATTCAACGCCAACCCGGCCCTCGCTGCGGCGCAGACCTGGGGCAAGCGCAGCTACGCCAGCCCCCCCGAAGCGCCGGTCGAAGGCGCTGATGTCTTCGACATCCATTCGCTGTCCTCGGGTGTCGGCCTGAACGGCATCGCCTACCGGGAATGGTGAGCATGGCTGTCCGCAATCGGGGGTTCACGCTGATCGAGTTGCTGGTCGTCATGGCGGTGATCGCGACTTTGCTGACCATTGCCGTGCCCCGTTATTTCCAGCATCTTGATCGGGCGCGTGAGGCCTCGTTGCGCGAATCGCTGGCCGTGATGCGCGATGCCCTCGACAAGTACCGTGGCGACACCGGCCGTTATCCGGAAACGCTGGATGAACTGGTTGCCAAACGCTACCTGCGTCGGGTGCCGCTTGACCCGATCACCGAAAGCACCGAGACCTGGGTCGTTGTTTCGCCGCCCGACGAACCGGGGCAGCGCAAGCTATGGGATATTCGCAGCGGGGCCGAAGGGCAGGGGTTGGACGGCAGCGAATACTCGACATGGTGAAATGCTACGGTCGCCCCCTTTTTTCGGGCAAAAATGAAATAAGTTGGCAGGCCGGTTTTACCTATCTCGGCCTGCTCTTTGCTGTTGCACTTGCCGGCATTGCGCTGGCCGGTACCGGTGTGCTCTGGCAACTGGAAAGCCGGCGCGAGAAGGAAAAGGAATTGCTCTTCATCGGCGAGCAATACCGTCGGGCCATAGGCAGCTACTACGACAAGTCACCCGGTAACGAAAAGCAATATCCGGAAAAACTCGACGAGCTGATCGAAGACAAGCGCTTTCCCACGCCCCTGCGCCACTTGCGTCGCCTCTACCGTGATCCGATGAGTACGGATGGCGAATGGGAACTGATCCGTCTGCAAGGGCGGATTATCGGCGTGGCCAGCCGGTCGCAGCAAAACCCCGTCAAGCTTGCCGGCTTTGGCGTGGATCAACAGGATTTCGAGGGAGCTACAAGGTATGCCGACTGGCGTTTCATCAGCAACGGCAGCAGTGTGCCAGCGGTGACTGATACCCGAGGTAGGCCTTAAGTCCGAGAAAAACCAGGCTTTGAGGCGACCAAATCCTGAGTCAAATTCTCATCGGGATAATGTTTGCCGATGAAGCGTCTCAGCGTCCGCCCAGGCGCCGGTAATGCGCGACCACCAGCGGTACGTAGCGCTGTGTTTCGGCGTAGGGAGGCAAACGGCGGCCATGACGGATGACCGCGTTTTCGCCAGCGTTGTAGGCAGCCAGGGCGAGTTCAAGATTGTTGTCAAACATGGCCAGCAGATCGCGCAGGTAATTGGCCCCGGCGCGGATGTTCTCGCTCGGGTCGAGCGGGTTGGCGTTGCCGTAGCGGCGTGCCGTTCCCGGCATCAGTTGCATCAGGCCGGCGGCTCCCTTGGGGGAGACGGCCGCCTGGTTGTAGCCCGACTCGACGGTGATCACTGCATGCAGCAGGGCAGCGTCGATGCCGGTATCCAGGCTGGCGCGCTGCACCGAGTCGTGGAAGGGACGCTGGTTGTAGGGCAGGGCCAGCACGCCGCGTGGCGTCCGCAAGGCTGCCCGTGCCGGTTCGAAACGATCGGCCAGGACGAGCCGATAGCGCCGGTCATCGGGAATATTGCTCAGGTGCTCGACGCCATCATCGTCGACGAAGCCGAAAATGCCGCCTGCCGCAAGCGCGACACCCGGTATTTGCGCCAGGGCAGCAATCAGGATGAAGGTGTGGCAACAACTCGGGCGCATCGGGAAACTCTGGTGGTCTGTTTGATCAAGGACGAAATCCCGGGAAAGCACCGGGCTGGTGTCCGTGGTGACGCAGCGCAATTTAAACCGCCGTTGTTAAGGCTCGGTTAATTCGGGATTGGCTCTGGGCAAGTATAGCCGAGTCGCGCCGCTGCGCTCGTGGTCCTGTAACGC
Source organism: uncultured beta proteobacterium (assembly GCA_903922075.1). GTDB lineage: Bacteria > Pseudomonadota > Gammaproteobacteria > Burkholderiales > Rhodocyclaceae > Azonexus. The sequence goes on from CAIXSK010000254.1 coordinate 10,376, forward strand.
AGCTAGCATAGTATGATTTGTCTTCCCCCAAATACCTCTGGCCATCTCGTGCTGCTTACCCCGACTTCCCGCTTGCTCCGTCGTTTGGATGTTTCCCGACTTGCCCAGCGCGGCTTCACGCTGCTCGAACTGCTGGTCGTCATGGTCATCATCGGTCTGCTTGCCGGCTATGTCGGACCGAAATATTTTTCCCAGATCGGCAAGTCGGAAGTCAAGGCGACACGGGCGCAGATTGATGCGCTGGAGAAGGCGCTTGACCATTATCGCCTCGATGTCGGCCGCTACCCGAGCACCGAGCAGGGGCTGGCGGCGCTGGTCAAGCGGCCGGCCGGCGAGAATCGCTGGCATGGCCCCTACCTGAAAAAGGATGTGCCGGCCGATCCCTGGGGTGCCCAGTACCAATACGCGCAGCCCGGTGAGCACGGCGAATTCGATCTCTTCTCCTTCGGCAGGGATGGCAGGGCCGGCGGCGAGGACGAGTCGGCCGATATCACCAACTGGTGAGCGGCGGAGCGGCGATGGACTACGACGTGACGGCTGTTTTTCCCGGGCGGGGCGTTGCCCACCTGCGGGTCACGGCCGATTCGCCGGAGGCGCTTGCCGCCACCCCCGCGCTGCAGGGCGGGGTGATCGTGTCGGCCGAGCCGCTCGCCGCGCGGCGCGGAGCAAGCCGGGCCGGAAAATTCCCGTTACCGTTGTTCACCCGCCAGTTGCTGTCCCTGCTGCAGGCTGGCCTGACCATTGTCGAAGGGCTGGAAACGCTGGCCGCGCAGGATAAGGACTCGGCCACTTCCGATCTGCTGAATGGCCTGCTTGCCCGCTTGCGCGAGGGCCAGTCGCTATCGGCCGCCCTGCAGTATTACCCGGCGGCCTTTCCCGATCTCTACGTCGCCACGGTCAAGGCCAGCGAAAGGACCGGTGACCTGCCGGAGGCGTTGCAGCGCTACATTGTCATTCACGAAAAATTGGCGGACCTGCGCAAGAAAATCCTCAGTGCTGCGATCTATCCGGCGCTGCTGATGTCGGTGGGCGCGTTGGTTACACTCTTTCTGCTTGGCTATGTAGTGCCGCGTTTCAGCCTCGTCTTCGCCGACAGTGGCCGCGACCCGGAAGGGTTGTCCAGCCTGCTTTTTATCTGGGGCGATTTCATCAATCATCATGCCGGTGAACTGGCGATCGGCTGCGTAGCGGGCCTGGCCGGGCTGGTTTTCCTGTTTTCCCTGCCTGCCGTGCGGGCCGTTCTGGCCCGCGCCATCTGGCGGGTACCGGCGCTTGGCGAACGCATTCGCCTCGTGTTTCTCGCCCGTTTCTACCGGACGAGCGGCATGCTGCTGCGGGCCGGCATCCCGCTTCGAACAACGCTCGGCATGGTCGCCGACATCCTGCCTTCGGCCATGCGTCCCGGTTTGTCGCGGGCGATCGCCGACATCGAGCAGGGCCAGCCGTTTTCCAGGGCCGCGGCCGCCGGCGGTCTGACGACGCCGGTCGCCCTGCGGATGATTGCCGTCGGCGAACGCAGCGGCCAGCTCGGCGACATGATGGAAGCAGTGGCCACTTTCTACGATGAGGAAATCAACCGTCTTGTCGATACCTTCACCCGGCTGTTCGAGCCCTTGCTGATGACGGTCATTGGTTTTGTCATCGGCGGTATCGTCATGCTCCTGTATATGCCGATCTTCGAGCTGGCCGGGAATTTTCAGTAGAAAATGGGCATGAAATCACCGACGGCGGAAGACATGGCGATCGATAACCCGGGAAGGCAAAACCTGCTCGCCGAAGCGCATCGTCTGGCGGCGGCTGGCGGCGGCGTGCCGGCTGTAATGGCTGGCCTGCAGGCGGCGTTCGCCCTGGACGAGGAAGCCGCTGGCGAACTGGCGGCGGCCGCCTTCGGTCTCTCGGCGATCAGCCTGAGCGAGATGTCCGGCCATTCGCTGGCGCTGACGCTGGCTTCCTTCGCCGAATTCGTCCGCCGCCAGACGCTGATCCTGGAAGTCGGCGACGCCTACCTGATCGCCACCCCCAATCCCTTCGACGCCGTGCTGCGCGACTGGCTCGAAGGCCTGGTGCCGCTTGGCAAGCCCGTGATCTGGCGCCTCGCGGCGCCATCGGTGCTGGCTGCCTTCCTGGCCCGCGAGGAATCCCAGGTCCGGGCACTGGATGGCAGCCTGGGCAGCGAGGGCGGCCAGATTGCCATCGACGCGGAGGCCGAGGTTCTATCGCTGCAACGCATTTCCGAGGACGGCCGAGCCATCGTCCGGCTTGTTCGGTCTACGCTGCACGATGGCCTGAAAGCCGGGGCCAGCGATATCCACATCGAGGCCAATAACCGTGGCCTGGCCATCAAATACCGCATCGACGGCGTGCTCAATTATGCAGGCTCGATCGATGGCAGCGAGACCGCCGAGCAGATGATTTCCCGCATCAAGGTGCTGTCCGAACTCGATATCGCCGAGCGCCGGGTGCCTCAGGACGGCCGCTTCAAGGTTAGCTGGCAGGAGCGCGAGATCGACATCCGCGTTTCGATCATGCCCAGCATCTGGGGCGAGGATGCCGTGCTGCGCATCCTCGACAAGCAGGCGCTGACCGACCACTTGCAGGGCCTGCGCCTTGATGCCATGGGCTTCGACGCCGACATCATGGGGCGTCTGCGTCGCCTGGCCAGCGAGCCCTACGGGATGGTGCTGGTCACCGGCCCGACCGGCAGCGGCAAGACGACGACACTTTATGCCGCACTCTCGGAAATCAACCGCGGCGAGGACAAGATCATCACCATTGAGGATCCGGTCGAGTACCAGTTGAGCGGCGTGCTGCAAATTCCGGTCAACGAGAAAAAAGGCCTGAGCTTTGCCCGTGGCCTGCGCTCCATCCTGCGCCACGATCCGGACAAGATCATGGTTGGCGAGATCCGCGATGCGGAAACGGCGCAGATCGCCGTGCAGGCGGCGCTGACTGGGCACCTGGTGTTCACCACCGTGCATGCCAACAACGTCTTCGACGTGATCGGCCGTTTCCTGCACATGGAGGTCGATCCCTATAACCTGGTATCGGCCTTGAACGGCGTTGTCGCTCAGCGCCTGATCCGCACCCTGTGCCTGTCCTGCGGCCAGCCGGCGGCGCCCTCGCCCGAAGCGCTGGCCCATGCCGAGATCGACCGCCTGGTCGGCGCCGGCTGGAAGTTCCGGCAGGCCGTCGGCTGCGGTGCCTGTCGCGGCACCGGCTACAAGGGGCGACGGGCGATTGCCGAAATGCTTGTCCTCAACGATGAAATCCGCGAGCTGATCATCGGCCGCGCTCCGATCCGCCAGCTCAAGGAGGCGGCCCGCCGCAGCGGCACCCGCTCCCTGCGCGAGAACGCCATCGACCTCGTGCGCGATGGCATTACCAGCCTGGAAGAAGCCAACCGTGTCACTTTCGTTGCTTGAGCGCCTGACGCTGTTCATCCACCCGCAACGCGTCACCCTCGAGCGGCAGGGCTGGCGCGGCAAGTCTTCACGCCAGATGCTGGCGGTCGGGGTGTCGGTGGCCGGCGAGGCCGACTGGCAACCGGCCCTGGCGGCTGCGGAAATCCTGCTCAAGACGGTAGGCCGGCGGGGCGCCAGCCTGCGCATCGTGGTTGCCGATCCCTTCGTGCGCTACGCCCTGTTGCCGTGGAGCGAGCGCATCGTCAACCGCCAGGCCCGGCTGGCCATGGCCCGCGCCCTGCTCAGGAATACCCTGGGCGACAAGGCCGATGCGCTCGACATCGCACTCGACCGGCCGGCCTTTGGCCAGAATGGTATCGCGGCCGGGATCGATGGCCGCCTGCTGGCTGCCTTGCGGGGGGGCGCCAAGACCGCCGGTCTGCGTCTGATCAGCCTGCAGCCGCGCCTGATTGTCGAACTGGCGGTGCATCGCCGGCAACTGGAAGATGGCTGGTTCGCCTGCCTCGATGCCGGCTGGACCTGTCTGCTTGGCATGCATGCCGGCCAGGTCACCAGCCTGCATAACCATCGCACGGCGCCCGGTGAGCTGGCCGGTTTGATGATCGCCGGGAATGCTACGGTCGGCAGCAAAAAAGTGCATATTTCCGCCATTGGCGGGGCGGCACCCAGTATCGGCGAAGGCTGGGAAACCCGGGTTTTGGCCGCCGCCGTCGAGGGGGGCGCGCATGCGTGAAATCGAGCTCGATTTCCAGCCGCGCCGACCGCGTGCGCTGACCGTCGTCCTGCTCGCCGCCGGTCTGCTGCTGGCTGGCGATGCCTGGCTGGATGCCCGCGCTCTCGGCGCACAACTGGCCGAGCTTGAGTCCGGGCTGGCGCAGGCCAAGCACCGGGCCGAACGCCTTGAAGCCGAGCACCGTAACAGCCAGCCGGAACACGTCTTCTCGGCCGACGAGAGCAAGGCGCTGCGCCTCGCCATCGACGCCATCCGGGTCGATTGGGAGGGCCTCTATCGGGCCATCGACCAGGCGGTCGGCGAAGATGTTGCCTTGCTCGCCATTCGCCCCAGCACCAGCGCTCAGGTCGTGCAGATTTCCGGCGAGGCGCGCAACATGAAGGCGGCGCTGGCCTTTGTCGACGCCCTGCGTGTCGCCCCGCTGGCCAAGGTCGCCCTGCTGTCGCATCAGATCAAACAGAACGATCCGCAACAACCCGTCATTTTCGAGATATCCGCGACATGGCTGATCGGTTCCTGAAACTCGCCCCGGCCCGCCTGGCATTTGCGCTGGCCAACTTGCCGGTGCTGCCGCTGATCGCCTTTCTGCTCGTTGTCGCCGTTGCGCTGGCGCATCTTTTCCTGCTGCCTGCCCGCGAGGCCGCCATCGAGGAGGGCGAACGCCGCCTGGCTCGCTTCGAACGCAACGCGCGGCATGCCCTGATCGAGCAACAGGCGGCCCGGGTGTCGCCAGCCGATACCCGGCAGCGCCTGCTTGAGCGCTTCCCCGGTGAAGATGATTTGAATGCCGAACTCGGTCGCCTGATCGCCCTGGCCACCGAGCAGGGATTGCAGGTGCCGAGCGGCGATTACCGCCTGCTGCCCGGCAAGGACGGACTATTCGACCGTTACGTGTTGAACCTGCCGGTCAAGGGCAGCTACCAGACGGTGCGGCGTTACCTGTCGGCGGTGCGCGCCGAGTTTCCCGAGCTTGCCGTCGACGACGTCAGTTTGCGCCGGGAGAGCATTGACAGCCCGGAGGTCGAAGCGCAACTGCGCTTCATCCTGTTCGGCCGGAGAAATGCGTCGTGAAACCCAAGCAACGCTGGGCGATCCTCGGCAGCCTCCTGTTCGCCACGCTGTTGGCCGGCTATCTGATCGACGATGAACCGCTGCCGGACAAAAAACCGCGCCAGCGGGGCGCCGTGACCGGGTCAGCCGGCATCCCGGACAATGCCGTGCAGCGTGATGCGGTGGCCGCGAAAAATCTGGCTGCAATGCCACTGTCGTTGCCCCTGTCACCGGCGGCCGATAGCGGCGCTGAGGCGGGGCAGGGCATCGACCCCTTCCGGGCCAAGAGCTGGTACGTTGCGCCGCCGCCACCGCCTCCCGCCAAGCCGACGGCACCACCGCTGCCTTTCCAGTATCTCGGCAAACTCAATGAAGATGGCGAGATTCGCGTCTTCCTCAATCATCAGGGCAAGCACCTGATCGCCCGGACCGGCGACATCATCAACGACACCTACCGGGTCGATGAAATTGCTGCCGGGCGGATGAGCTTCCTCTACTTGCCGCTGAAGGAAATCCAGGTGCTGGCGATCGGCGCCGAAAAATAGGCGCTCCGCGGCTTGCTGGAAGGCGGCGTCCGCTGACGCTGACACATGCGTGACATGCGCTGGACATAATTGCTCCCTAGACTGGCCGGCAAGGGCATCTGCTTACCCATTGCCCGGTCCGATGCATATCTCAATTTCCGCCTACGGAGCCCATCAATCATGTCCAAGCAGATTCAACGCAAGGCGATCGCCAGCGCCCTTGCGGCTCTCTTTGCCCTCGGCAGCACGCTGCCGGCTAACGCTGCCGAGCCGGTCGTGCAAGGCCCGGAGTCCGTTCAGGAGTGGTACAACAACGGCCAGCGCTTCATTCACGAAAGCCGGCACCTGCATGCCGAGCATCGTCGGGCCAAGAACGTCATCCTGTTCGTCGGTGACGGCATGGGCGTTTCCACGGTGACTGCCGCCCGGATCCTCGAAGGCCAGCTGAATGCCAAGCCCGGCGAGGAAAACCGCCTGTCCTTCGACAAGTTCCCGTACGTTGCGCTGTCCAAGACCTATTCCTGGGATCAGCAGACCTCCGATTCGGCGCCGACGATGACCGCCATGATCACCGGTTACAAGGCTCGCGAAGGCCAGCTTTCGGTCAATCACCTGACGCCGCGCGGTGAGTGCTCGGCCGCCGTGATCGCCGCCAATTCGCTGCCGACCCTGCTGGAACAGGCTGCCGCCGCCGGCAAGGCGACCGGTGTCGTGTCCTCGGCCCGCATCACCCACGCTACTCCGGCCGCGACCTACGCCCACACCTCCGTTCGCGACTGGGAAGCCGACTCCAACATCCCGGCTTCCTGTGGTACGACCGGCGTGGTCAAGGACATCGCCCGCCAGTTGATCGAAGTCTCGCCGGTCGTCAAGCACAGCCTGAAAGTTGCACTGGGCGGCGGCCGTACCTACTTCATGCCGAAAACGTCTTTTGACCCGGAATACACCTCGACCAAGGGCCGCCGCAACGACGGCCGCGACCTGACCGCCGAATGGGTCAGCACGCGTGGCGCCAAGGCGGCCTATGCCTGGAACAAGGCCCAGTTCGACGCCGCCGATCCGGCCAATACCGATTACCTGCTCGGCCTGTTCGAGCCGTCGCACGTCCAGTACGAGGCTGACCGCGCCAACGACCTGGCCGGCGAGCCGTCGTTGACCGAGATGACCGAGAAATCGATCAAGATGCTGCAAAAGAACCGCAAGGGTTTCTTCCTGCACGTCGAAGGCGGCCGTATCGACCACGCTCACCACGCCGGCAACGCCAAGCGCGCGCTGCTCGACACCATCGAGATGGCCAAGGCCGTCAAGAAGGCGGTCGACATGACCGATCCGGAAGACACCTTGATCATCGTCACGGCCGACCACAGCCACGTCTTCACGATCGCCGGCTACCCGCATCGCGGTAACGACATCCTCGGTCTGACCAAGGAAGTGCCGGCCATCGATGGCAATCCGACGGCGCCGAGCAAGGCTGGCGACGGCATGCCCTACACCACGCTGGGTTACCAGAATGGTCCGGGTGCGGTCAGCGGCGCTCGCGCCGACCTGACCAGCGTCGATACAACCGCACTCGGCTACCAGCAGCAAGCTGTCGTGCCGATGGGTTCGGAAACCCACGCCGGTGAAGACGTCGCCATCTACGCCAAGGGTCCGAAGGCCCATCTGGTGCATGGATCGATGGAACAGAACTGGATCTACCACGTGATGAGGGAAGCCTTCGGCTTCTGAGTTGAGTCCCGGGCGGCGGCTGTGACCGTCGCCCCGAAGTCATGAAGCGCCTGCGGGCGCTTCTCGCGTTTGATGAGGAATGCTACGGTGACAGTCAAAAAATGCCCGATTTCAACCAGCCTGTTGCTGGCCTTTTCGCTTTGCGCAAGCGTCGCTGCCCACGAAGCGCAGCACGATCATGCCAGGGTACCGATCAGACCGGCCGCGGTGCAAGCCAGCGCCCCGATGCCAATCGCTGCCCGCTTTGATCTAACGGTCAACCAGACACAGACCGACTGGTACTTGTGGCGCCAGGACGACGCCATCGAGACCGCCAACGTCGCGGTCGGCCAGAACGATATCTGGCAGCGCCTCCGCGCAGGCGATTACCACTACCGCCGTGTCTTCCACAATGACCGGCGCATCGTCGAATACGTCCCCGGCGAAATCCGGACCCGCCATGCCCAGCCGGACTGGGCAAAACTCGCCTCGGTGATCTCGCCGCAACTGCTCACTGAACTCAAGCGCGGTGCCAGCAAGACCCTGTTCGGCCAGAAGGCCGTACGCTACACCGGCAAGGTCGGTGGCCAGAGCATCGACCTGTGGTGGCTGGAGCAGGCCCAGTTGCCGGCCCGTCTGCACATGGCCCGGCCCGGCCAGCGGATGACCCTGGCCCTCCGTGAGCTGCACGGCCAGGCACCCGTCGCCTGGCCACGCGCCACCGAAGAGCGGATCGCCGATTATGGGCTGATCGACGCCGCCGATTTCGGCGACATGGAGAGCGACCCCTTCGTTGCCCGACTCCTGCAGCAGGAAGGACACAGCCACACGCATTGATTCAGCGACAGGTCAGGGGCCCGCGCGAACGGGAGCACGGCGCAGAAAATTCCTATTTTGGGCAAAATTTGCCAGTGACCGTAGCATTGCTGCGAGGGGCTTGATGGAGTGATTTGCTTGGTATCGGCGCATTGCAGCCGAATAAGTATTTACTTTAAAACCGGTCTTTTGAAAAAAGCACATGAATCCAATTCGCGTGTGGCGTCACGAATCCACCGGTTGCATCGCGTGCTAGGAAGGCGAGCTTGGTCAGTACTTTCTGAATCAAGGTTCGCGGCGGTGGGGGAAGCAGGATTCGACCACAATGAACACAGGGTTCTTCTTGGTCATAAGTTCCGTAAGGATTCCCAGCAAGATCCATCAACAGGGCAGATAAGGCATTGGTTTGTTCAATGTTGCTGCCTACGAAGGTGGTTGATTCAACCTTCATGTTTGGGAACAGTTCTCTCAAAGTATGTTCGTCAAAAATGTTGACGTGCCCCCACGGGGGATTCTTCGCCATGCATGAGTAGCAGGTTGTTCGGCCATATCTAATGTCTTGCTGAAATGGAACACCAATTAGTAGCTTGCTGCTGCAAACTCTCTCCAACTCGTTGCAAACGTCGGTCAGAAACTCCTTGGGTACATGCTCAAGTACCTCGGCGCAGAAAACAAAATCGATAGAACAATCGGGGAGTTTCAAGTTTGCTGCATTGCCCTCCATGCAAACTACATTCGGGTGCGAAATGGATGGCCTAGTGAGGTCAAGGGCGAATACCTTGTCAAATCTTTCAGCCATAAGAAGGGAGAAATGCCCATCTCGTGCGCCAATATCTAGCGCAGTCCCGCCTGTGACTGGCATCAATCCCAATATGTCAGTGGTTCGCAATTGTTCATTTGATGATGCACGGTATTCAGTAAGGCTCATGGAAATCCTTTGCAGTCAATAAACCCAGAAATTCCGATATGAGGTTTTCCTGATGAAACAATTGCTTCAAGAATTTATATTAAAAACCTCGTTTGCATATTGTGTGTCAGCAAAGCGAACTGTTCGCGCAGGTGTTTACCGAAGCAGTCCAAAGAGTTTTTTAAGAAGTCCATCGATTTCGGTAACGCCAATCTTCCTTACCAGCCAGATATAGAGTCCACCGAACGCTAGTGATGCCGTAAATGCCGCCAATAGGCTGCCATCGGTAAGTCCGACGGCTAGTAACAGGGGGGGTAACGCCAGAATTGCGGCCAATGCCAATTTGAATATTTGTGGCCAGAGTGCCAGTCCGGATACTGGTATGTCATATCTCTCCATGATGCGGCTAGCGAGGTATGCGGAGATAGTGAAATCAGCAACCAGCCAGGCGACAGCAGCCCCAAGAATGCCGATAGCGTTCGACAGGACGAACAGCAGCGGCAGGTGGACGACGACGGCGATGACATTGCCCCACAAGACATGCCGGTTGGCATTGGCGGCGCGCAATGGCGTGCCCATTTCGAAACATTGACGAATCATCACCAGCAGCGCTATCTGGAATACGCCGGTCGCCTCGCGATAGGCCTCGGTAAACAGCGTCACAATGAAAAGATCGGCAAAGACGAACAGCACCATGAAAAACGGGAAAGCGAGGAAACAGTAATAGACGTTGGCCAGCCGCCACAGATCCAGTCCTTGCGTCGAGTCGTTTGCCGCATGCCGTACCATTTCCGGAAACAGCGTGTCCGAGACCGCGGAGCGGATGATGGCGACGATGGGAAGCTGGTAGGTGCCCACCGTGTACATGGCGAGTGCGCTGGCGCCCAATACGGTCGAAACGTACAACTGTCCGGCTTTCTCGTTCAGGAAAAAGAGCAGGCCGGCGCCGCTCAGCGGTGCGATGAAGCGCAATTGCTCCATCAGCAGGGGGCGATTGATGCGTAGCGTCAGCAGGCGCAGGCGCCAGAGCAGGTAAATGCAGACCAATGACTTCAGGATCTCCAGCACCACCGTGCAATAGAGAATGCTTTTCAGATCACCGAAATAGTAGGTCGCGCCGACGACGACGATTACCCGGGCGAGAATGCGCAGGGTGCTGTAGATCAGGACGTGGCGGGCTTGTTGCCGGGCCAGCCAGTAATTCTCCACGACATCGAAATTGATGAAGAAGAAAACATAGAGCATCAGCGGCACGGCAAAGTCGAAACTGGCCTTGGCCATGAACCAGTCGCGGCCAACGAAAAAGATCAGCATGCCCAGCGAACTGGTGACCAGCAGCATCCCAATCGTCTGGGAGACCGCGGCTTCTGCCGATTCGGGCTGGCGCGGGACAACGTACATCAGGTTGTCCCGGATCGCCAGCGCCAGGATGGCAACCAGTACCGTGGCGTAGAGCAGAAACTCCCGATACTGGCCATAGGTTGACACGTCCAGCATGCGGACGAGGACCAGCGGCGTGACGAGCATGACCGCGTAATTGGTCAGCCGGGCAAAAGTTAATACCAGGCTGCTATGCAACAAGTTCATTGTCTGTTCTCGCTAGTTTTGCGTCGCATGGCATTTGTTTGGCATCTCGATTTCATCGAAAAATATCTTGTTTATATGACAAATGCACTTTGCTGGGTCGATTTAGTTGGGTAGTACGCAACCGAATATGGAACGATGCTACGCATCAGCTAGTAGTGGATCGGGAGCAAGGGCAATACGGGTTTCTGTCTCAAACGGCAACGTCATCGTCCCGGAAATGACAATGCGTATGCAAGCTTGGCTCTGTCCGTAGCGGTTGGAGAAGAATCCAGGTTCGAGTGAACTTGTCCATCCGTTATCCGGGCGGATGGTGCAGAGCACTCTCCCTCGGTGTTCAAGGGCAAGGCGGTCGTCGTGCCGGGTGACCGAGATGTCGGGGTGGAGATTGAATACCAGCTCGATTTTTTCTTCGCCCTGGCCATCCATGGCGTCGTGCAGGACAAGGCCATGGGCGTCGCAGACTACCCGGCGCGTAACGCTGCCTCGTCCCGGCAGGCGACGGTAGCCGTCATGCCACATGCGGAATGCGCATTTGCCGGCTTCTGAAGGTTCCTGGGCGATGCCGACGGCGTCGTAGCGCGGGGTTGAGAAAGCCGCTGATTGCTCCAGGCCAGCCTGGTCGTGCCCGGCGATCAGCATGACGTTGTGCGCTTTACCCTGGCGGTACTGGTAGCGTTTGGCAGTATCCGAGGTGTAGCAACAGGTCCCGGGATCGATCAGAACCGGGATGCCGTCGATCTGCAGGATGAAACTGGTCTTGTCCAGATGGTTGTGGCCGGCAGCGTTTTCGGCGATCGGCATGGCGGCGAACAGGGCGCCGTAGCGGTGGGTTGAATACAGGCCAAGCCCGGTTTTGGCAAACAGCAATGCCTCGGGCTGCTCGGCACGGTCGCTGAAGGGATCGCGGTCTCCGAGAGTGAGGCGGCTCCAGTCGCCGATATAAGCGGGGTCTTCCGGCGTCCAGGTGAAATAGCCGCGGTGAAGCAGGATTCGGCCGTCCGAACTGTCGCCGATGTGCGGGACGCCCGCCCAGGTGCGGACATAGCTGGCGGTGAATTGCGTCGCCTTGAGCAGACGGTCGGCCATGGTTTCGGGGATCAATGCGCGATCGGCCAGGGTTGGCCGGGGGGCGTTGCCGGCGACCAGCGCCAGGGCGACGAATGCCGATTCGAGGACGAACTGGTGGTAGAGAATGGCCGATTCGAAATTACCGCCGTCGGGATGGAACTGGCGGCCCATTTCCCGCTTGATGATCTGGTACGCCTCCTGGCGCCATTTTTTCGTGGCTTCCGGGTCGAACAGGTGGAGCAAGCCGTAGTGCAAGAGCACCGCGACAAGCTGGTGGTTGTTGACTGTGCGCTTGGGTTGGTAGAGGTCGCGCTCTTGTAGAAATACGAGATGCGCCCAGAGCAGGCGGCTGGCGCGTTGTCTGGCCGGTGTATCGATGTCGCTGAAATAGATCAGGCCCAAGGCGATATTCAGGGCGCGGATGGCGATGTCCAACCCGCAGATCCAGTTGACGCCGAACAGATAGGGATTGGATTTTTCCCAGTCGTCGAGCAGTTCCATGAAACGGTCGGCATACTTGCGGTGGCCGGTCACCCGATGGGCCTGGATCAGCGTGGGGATGAACTGCATCCGGGATAGTTCCCAGGGCACGACGATGTCGACACCGGTGTTTTCGACGATGGTGTAGCTTGAGAATACGGCGTGCTCGTATTCGTGCTCGGAGAAGTAATCCTTGTTCCACTGAATTTTTTCACCGCCAAGGACCCGGCCAAAGAGGCAGAATTCGCCGGCAAGAATCCCTTCTGCGTCGGCTTCGGCGGTGCTATTCAGTGCCAGCAGTTGCGAGAAAATACTGAACGGCCCGGCCAACGCTGCGATCTGCGTGTTATCCCAGGCGGGAACCGTCATTTGCAGATAGTTTTGCCGGGAGAAGAGCCGGATACGTGCTTCCTCCACCCGCTGCCGGAGCTTTTCCGAGTAATGGCGCAGGTTTAGCGAAATGTAGCCAAGTATTTTCATGAAGGTTTGAACCGTTCTCGCGGTGAGGCTGTCGAGTGTGGATGACGAATGCGCATGGTGTGGCGGTGGCTTTGGATCGTCAGCAAAGGTAGAAACATAGCATGTCCGGCACTCAGACTATTCTGTCGACATGCAAATTCGGCGTTTGCCATGTGGCCGGGGTTTAATATGATGGCATCCTGCTCGGAATGGCAGATGCGGAAATCCGGAACGGAGTTTTGATGTTGGACCCAACCAGAAAGTTTTGCCCACACCTCGCTTTTGCAGTGCTGGTGCTTTGTTGCAGTCTGATCGTTCAGGAGGCAACTGGTGCCGAGCTTGGCGGGGGCGCCGTATCGGCTAAAACAGGGGGCCGTGCCGCCGCAAGCTACGATGCAAATGCCGACTGGCTGAGGCGTTCGCGCGGACAGGGTGTGGTTGTGGCCGTCGGATTTGACCATATCGACGAATGGGCAAAGTATTCGTTCGACCGTGACAAATGCAATCCGGATTACCAGAAAAGTACCGGGGCATTTTCGAAGGCGGGCTGCCGGAACAATGCCTGGGATTCGAGGGTTCGCGCATCGGGTGCCGGGTCGGTTCGATTCGATATTCTTTCGCAAACGCATCAGGGGGCAGGCGGGAGCATGGCCATCCCGTTCGGCGATTTTGCGACCCATCAATTCGGGGCGAACAGCGAGTTCTGGGTTTCGTGGCGGCAGCGGATGGATGCGCGTTATATCGCGGGATACAAGGCGTCAGGAGGCGGCGGGCGGTATGCAAACGCCAAGCAGGTGATCATCGCCCAAGGGGATATGCCCGCGGGTGACGGCAAGAAGGTAATTTCCGGCAATGCTTGCAGCGAAGCCGAGGTGGTGGTGGTCAGTTCCAATCCGGGGGGGCGGGCGCCTTATCCCATGGGTTATATCGAATGTGGCCGCTACGTTTCGTTCGAGCAGGTCCTGTCGCGAGGAAGCTTTGCCGGGGATGCCCGTGGCAGCACGCCGCTGACTCGGCAAAACATGCGCAAGAATGCACAGGGGCAGTTCAGTTGTATTGGGCATCCAGACTCGCTGGACCAGTCGGGGTGCTTTACCTATCGGCCGGATACATGGATCACTTACATGGTTCATTTGAAACTCGGCCCCGAGGGGCGGGCGGTCAGCTCTGTTTCCCGGAAAGATCAGCCGGGCTACGTCAATTCCACTTATGAACTCTTTGCGGCCTATGACGGGGAAGACTTTCAGTTGCTTCACCATCAGCAGGATGTGGTGATCCCGAGGGGCCAGCACTACATCGGCGGAGATCCTCTGCTGGCTTCGTCATACAAATCTGGCTACGGCCCAGCTGACGGCCATCCGCAGGCAAAATTCGGAAAACTGTGGCTGCTTCCCTACATGACCAACAAGGATCCGACGGAGGTTACCCCGACCGCTTCCACCTGGTTCGACGAGGTGATTGTTTCCCGATGCCGAATTCCGGCTCCCGGGCAGGCGACATCCCGCGACTGCAATCCAGTGGACGGACAGCCGGTTGCGACCATGAGAAGTAGGGAGGGGGCCGGCCAGCCAGCAGCGGGGCAGGCCATCGTTCGCAGCGATAGCGCCACGACACCCGGGCCGGCAACGCCGCCGGTGCCGGCAGGGTCTGCGATCCATTCGACAAAGGCGGCCGGATTGTCTCCGCTGCAACTGGCAACTGTGATCAGTAACCTCCCACCCGGGCAATGGTTCGAAATATCAGGATCGGCAATGGAAGGAGTCAAAACCGACGCTTGCAAACTCAAGGAGATTCGTGATGCCTACGAGCGTGTTATCAAGGACATGGCCGGCTGTAATTCGGATCGGATGATGTCGTATAGCGGTGGCGCTTACGATTCAAAACGGCATCGTCTGATGGTCTGGGGGGGAGGGCATTCCACTTATGCCGGAAACGAGTTGTACGCGTTCGATCTGTCCGCTGCAAAGTGGATCAGAGTGACCGAGCCATCGCCGCCGGTCCTTGAAAACACGCTTGATGCCGAACGGAAGGTCATGCAGCCGCAATCCCCGCATTGGCATGATCCGAGATTTCCTCCTGCGCCTATCTCTGTGCATTCCTATGATCAACTGGAGTATCTCCCGGATCAGGACATGTTTTTTGCGGCGGGTGGTGCAACTTACAGCGCCAATGGATATGCCAGTGGCCTGGTCTGGCTCTTTGACCTGAACCGGTCCGATGCTAGCGGCTGGTCACAGGCACCGATGCCGGGGAAGGCTTATGGTTTGTTTGAATTCAATATGTCGACCGCGTATGACCCGGTTTCCGGGCGGGTCCTGATGCGTGGTTATTCGGAGGCTGGCAGTTTTGACCCGTCCGAAAAAAACTGGCATATCACGCAGCGCAAGCTCCGCTCCCGCGGATTGGGGACGGTTGGTGAAATCGATCCCAAGAGGCGGGTGTTTATCGTCATTGGCGGGGGGAGTGCGGAGCTGTACCGCATAAGTCCAAGCGGTGAATTCGGGGAAATGCAGGCACTCGTGACATCAGGCGACAAGGAGATCGAGCAGTGTTATGCGCCAGGCCTGACATTCGACACAAAGGCCGATCGCTTTGTCGCATGGTGTGGAAAAGGCGAAGTCTATTCCCTGAATCTGGAAAAACGCCTATGGGTAAAACATCGGCCAAAAAGTGGTGCAGTGCCTCCGGATCCGGCCGATGCACCGGGTGTCAAGGGCACCTACGGTCGCTTTCGATATATGCCGGAATACAACGCCTTTGTTCTGGTGAGCGGAATGCGCAGCAATGTGTTCGTTTACCGTCTGGCCGACGATAAAGGGCGCATTCCTTAAAGTCCGCCGGAGTTGCCTGATTTATTCCGCATTGTTTTCCGGTTGCGGTTGCGACTGGGGGGCTTCTACTGACGGAGCGGGATTGGTGCGCTCGACCCATTTGCCGGCTTTTTGCAGTTTGCTTCGCAGCCCCGGAAAACTATAGCCTGCAGCGTAGGCTTCATGAGCGGCAGCCAACGCCTTGTCGTACTCCTTGGCTTCGAAGTAGCCGAGTCCCAGGTTGTAAATGATATTTACCGTTCGGGTTTCTGCGCTGTTCACTTTGTCGAATTGCTCCATCGCCAAAGCTTTTTCACCTTTCTTGATCAGCCAGAAACCATACAGGATGGCAACCTGCATGTCGTCGGACTTGAAGCGGACGGCACGATCGAACCAGCAATCCAGCGGATAGCGGGCACCTTTGGGTTGGTCGGTTTTTTCTCGCTGGGCGAGCTTGACCATGGCATTCAGTGCCCTGGTGTGGTTGGGAAAATAGCGAAGGGTGAAATCTATGTCGGTTCCAATAATTGAACCGCTTTGCCCCCCCCGAAGATTCTCGACATTGGATGAAAAGTGGAACTTATGCACCATTTTCAGCTTTTCAAGCGGCGCGCTGCGGTAATCAAACGGGCCGAAGTCGGTTCCGGACTCTTCGGCGGTCAAGCCGCCACAAGCACGTTCGCCACGCAAAACCTCGGCTTGGGCCATGGAGATGGATAGCAGGTACGCCATCATGCCCATGGCGATTTTTTTTGAAAATGACATTTTCGAAACCTTTCTGATTCTGCGGGTGTCGTTTGTGGTGATTAGGATAGCAGAGAGGGCATGTGACTGCGTCTCTGGTGCCGGAACCGGGATAACTCATGGCATGTTTATCCAACAATATGGCATGGAGTGAGGTATTGTTGTCGTTGCTCTTTGTCTGGAGCGGTTAAACTGCATCCCGTTCGGTTAATTGATTGGATGCGGGTTTCTGCCCCAATCGCTCAGCTTTGTATTCATTATTTACCATTCTGACAAGAAATGATCCAAGCCGTGAAATCCATGTTTTCGGGATACATTGATACCAGCAGGCATCCCGGTTCAGCAAGTATTCATGTTGAGGCGCAACAGCTTTCCTGGGATGGCGGTAGTCTGATTTGGCAGGCGGGAAGCACAGTCGATTTCTACCGTTCTGGCGGCATGATTTGTGTCTGTTCAGGGCGCCCATGTTTTCCGGATGGTTTACCCGCGGGAAACCGTGCTGAGCGGTGGCTGGAACTCTATTCCCTTCATGGCTGCGAGGCGACCAGTCTGGTTTCCGGGAGTTGGAGCCTGGCCATCTTGGTGCCCGAACGCGGGGAGCTCTTGCTCGCGGTGGATCGTTTCTCCATCGAGACCCTGTGTCATGCGCAGGAGGGTGATCGAATTTCGTTTGCCGAGCGTGCAGACGAGGTGCCGGTGGTCGATAGGGGGCTGGATACGCAAAGTATCTATGACTATCTGCATTTCCACATGATTCCAGCACCTTCCACGGTATTCAGGAATGTGTCCAGACTTCCTGGCGGGCATGCCTTGATTGTACGCAATGGATCAAGTCAGGTTCGTCCTTATTGGCGCCATGAGTTTGTGGAGGACCTCCGTGTTGACTTTCAGAGCGCGAAATCGGAGTTTCTGCGCTTGGTGGAAGATGCGGTACGGCGCCTGGCAGTTGAAGGCAGGGTCGGTTCCTTTCTTTCCGGGGGCACGGATAGTTCCACGGTGGCAGGAATGCTGTGTCGGGTCTCGGGCCGGGAATGCGATACCTATTCGATTGGCTTCGACTCCGAGGGCTACGACGAGATGGAGTATGCGCGGCTGGCATCTCGGCATTTTGGGACCAAGCATCATGAATATTATGTGACCCCGGACGATTTGCTTTCCGGCATTCCAGAGGTCGCCCGCTACTACGATCAACCTTTCGGGAATTCGTCGGCGGTCCCCGCCTATTTCTGCGCGCGCGTTGCCAAGGCAGACGGCATAACCCATTTGCTTGCCGGGGATGGTGGTGACGAATTGTTTGGCGGTAATTCGCGCTACGCAACCCAACGTTTGTTCGATGCTTACAACATACTTCCGCAGTCGTTGCGCCGGGGCGTTTTGGAGCCCTTGCTCGCGGATGTCGCATGGACTCGGAAAATTCCGGGGTTGCGGCAAGCTGGGGGGTATATGCGCCATGCGCGGGTTCCATTGCCGGACCGGATGGAAACCTTCAACCTTATCGAAGCGTTGGGTGTCGAATCGATATTGACGCCATCATTCCTCGCAGGCATTGACCGTGGTGCCCCGCTTAAACATCGGCGGGAGGTTTGGCACAAGTGCTCGGCAAAATCGCTGGTCAACCGAATGTTGGCTTATGACTGGAGATTTACTCTGGCTGACAGCGATTTGCCCAAGGTTCGAGGAACCACGCGCCTGGCTGGAGTCTCGGTAGGCTTTCCTTTACTCGACAATGCGCTGACCGATTTTTCGATGACTCTGGAACCGGAATGGAAGCTGAAAGGGATGAAGCTGCGTTGGTTCTTTAAGGAGTCGTTGAGAGGCTTTCTTCCCGACGAAATTATTTCCAAGAAGAAACACGGTTTTGGATTGCCGTTTGGGCCATGGGCCATTCGTCATGCCGGGCTACGAAAACTGGCTCAAAATTCGCTCGAAAATCTGGTCGACCGTAGCATTGTGCAAGGCAACTTCGTTCACGACCTCTTTCATAAGCATCTCCCAGCGCACCCGGGCTATTACGGTGAGATGGTCTGGATTTTGATGATGTTGGAGATTTGGCTTTCCGGACAATCGACGGAAAGCAAGGTGATGAGGGCGGCTTAAGGTCAGGCGTTCGCGAACGAGGTGCGCGAATAGTTGTGGGCAAGCCGCAAGGCGAAGCGTGCAACGTTCTTGTCCCACGGAGTAAAGCGGGGAATCTGCAACAGGTCATCGCCAGGGCGCGCGGCGCCCCAGGCAGTGCTGAATGCAGCAGTATATCCGGCAGTACGCACCATTTCCGGATGTTCAGAATGGTAGTCTTTCCCTGGCTTGCCGTTTGGATAGGCAAACAACTCGGGGGCAGTTCCGAGAATGCTTTTCAGGTTTTCCCGATCGGCGCCAATTTCGTTCATCGCCTGTGTGGCATTCAGGCTGCTGAGAATCGGGTGGCCTAGTGTATGGCCGCCGATCGACATTCCGCTGGATTGCAGTTTTCGGACTTGTTCTTTCGTCATCATCAGATCGCCAGGCACTGTGCCACCTGTGATCTCGCCCAGCATATCGAGGGCTTCCCTACGGGCCAGTGGATGACGGTATTTGATCTCCATAAGTAGCTTGTCGATCAAGCTACGCCGTTCGGCCGGAGTGGCGCTAGGGAGCGTGCCGAATCCGAAGGCCTCAAGGTCGATGATCGGATTGGGATAGGTGCGAATCAACTCGATTACTTCGTCGTTCCACATCACGCCACCGTCGAGAAATCCGCTGGCCACAAAGAACGTAGCGGTCAGGCCGTGGCGCTCGAGAATGGGCGATGCAACGGTGCAGTTGTCGGCGTAGCCATCGTCGAAGGTGATTGCGAGTGCCTTCGAAGGTAACGGTGTCCCGGCACGCAACATGGCTACAGCCTGACCCAGCGCGAGGCAGTTGAAACTGGATGCCAAGGCACCCATAAGTCGGTCGAACTGTGCGCTGTCCGGTTCCTCGGGGAAGAGCGGATCCTCCGACGGCCTGACACGGTGAAACATAATGATGTTCAACGGTTTCGCACCTGAGGGGGAGTAGATTCCCGCTGCCAAGGAAACAATTGAACGTAAAGCAAAATCGGGAAATAGGTTCATCGCTTCTGTGCTGTAGTGGTTTTCAAGCGTGTGGTAGTTGTCGTCTTCACAGAGGGAGCGCTTAACCCCGGTTTGATATCTCGCCAGATCAATGCAGCAATGGCTGCCAAGTAATATGGCATATCGTAGTTGGCCAGATTAAGGAAGGCGCCGCCAGCCGCGAAACACATCAGGCTTACCTGGATCGCCCTACTCAGGCGACCAGCCCATTCCAGTTCCACCTTTCCCTTGCTCGCTTTCGCAATCTTGGTGCACAAGCGCCAGGTTGCGATGCCAATGGCTAAAAACAGGAATAGTCCAACAAAGCCGTGTTCTCCCAACACCTGGAAGTAAATGCTGTGGGCCGAGTAGGCGCGTGTCCAGGGTTCGACAGCGTAGGTTGCCCATATTTCGGGCGTCGCAATATCAAAACCTGCACCATTGATCGGACGGTGTAGAGCCAGATTCCAGATCATGCGCCAAGTCTTGAGGCGACTTTGTGCAGAGTCATCTTCATGGCTTTGAATGGTTGCCATCCGGCTACTCCAGTTCTCAGGCATGAAGGCAACCAGAAGACCCAGGAGCGAGATGGTCAATACTGACATGAGGACGGGGCGCGAACTTTTGAGTCCCAGAAACAGCGCCATAACAATAACAGCGAGAAAGGCTCCTCTTGAATGACTTCCTAGGATCGAAAAGCCGATGAAAATCATCGCGGCGGTCATCAAATGGCGTGCGATTGCATTTTTGAGTTCGCCACGCAGGAAGAACATCAGTGGCAGAACTAGTGTGAGGGCGAGCGCAAGTTCGTTATTCCCTTCGATAAAACTGCCTGGTGGCCCCCAAACCCGGCTCGAACCACCGGTTGCAACAGTCCATATTCCTCCTTTGATGCCGTAGATGCCTACCGAGAGCGCGATGACCCAGACCAGCCAGGTGATTTGCTGTCGTCCGGAAAGCATGATCATGGTTACCCAGAGCATCAAATGGATTTTGAATACCTTTTGCCAAGTATCAAAGGATGATCCGCTTGTATTGATGGAAAGTGCAGTTGTAATGCTTATCCAGACTACAAAGAGAATCATGAATACCGCGGGGGCCGAAACTGGAAATGGCTTCTTGTCCTTGTAAAACAGGAAGCTGATTAGCGTCGTACCGGCAACTATCTGGGCAAATGGTGTTGAGTACGCAAAACCAAAGGTCATTCGGTGGGGGTTCATCATGCTGACCCATGCCCAAACAAGCGGACCCAGCCATGGGCGGTAAAAAATGGCCGGAATCAGAATGGCAAAGATCAATGCGAGGGCAATATCTCTCAACTGGGGATGCTTTCTACAAATGCGCTTGCGAAGTTGGAATCTGCCCGTAACTTAGGGAGTTGGCTTGGTTATGGTCACCATGATCCAGCCACGGAGAAAACGTAAACCGTGAAACCGGCTGATCAGTTTTTCATAGCAAGTGCCAAGAAAAAACAGGGCACCATTAAACATGAGGTAATTGGGGTACTGGCTCAAGTATTCGAAAGATGAAACGGTTAACCCAGAGCCGGCAGCAAGTTTTTCGACATCGGTGCGAGTGTTTGTTTTGAACGCGGTGGGAAAGGTGTCTTCTTCTGCCCGTCCTTCAACGTGCTTGACAATTGTGGCGTGAAAACGATTGGGAACTAACCTGGCTACGAGTGTTCCGTAATCCCACATATTTGCTGTGAGAAAGATCAGTTTTCCACCGGGACGCAATACTCGGGCGAACTCCCGATAGACTGCCTGTGGATCAGCAAGATGTTCGAAAACACTTCGCGACATGATGAGGTCGACGCTGGATTCCTCCAAAGGGAGGTTAGCCAGATCTGTGTTATGGGTTTCTATTCCCTGCGGCACGTCCGTGAAGTCCACTAATTCCACGCCAATGAGATGCTTTGCTCGCCCCAGGTACTTTCGCAATACCGGAACAGTACGCCCACAACCGGCATCGAGGAGTACAGTATCAGCGTTTACCATTTCACTGACCCTGGTCTCGAAAACACGGTATGGGTGGGGGACATGGGCGTAGTACTTGTGCAGGAGTCGCTCAGCCATTGCGGTCATGTGAGGTTCCTTTTTCCTTGATAAGACGAAAATGTCAGTTCAGCTGGATTTGATGGCCGTGGTGCCGGATACATGACTGACCACGTAACGGAATTTCCCAGATTTTTCAGGAGGTATCTGGTCGACACGAGTGATCGTGACATTTACCTCGTGACCCAGGCGGGATTTGTAATCCCGCACTATTCGTGCTTCGCCAGCTTCATCAAACATGCCCGAGGTAACCAGGATTACCTCGGTGTGATCGAGACTGTGTTGTACGATCTTGAAGCGCTCAACCCCCGGAACGTCCCGAACCGTATAGATCAGCGCCAGGCCGTGCATGATGGTGCCGTCTGCAGCGACGACGAAATCTGTGCTTCTGCCCTGGATTTCTTTTAGCAGCGGGAGCGTCCGCCCACAGGCGCAGGGTTCTGTGGATAGTGCGGCGATATCTCCGGTGCGATAACGCAAGAAAGGGAAGTGGCTGGTTGCGGTGTGGGTTACAACAATTTCACCAGATTGCCCCGTAGGCAGCACTTTTCCGTCACTGCCTACGATTTCTACGATGATATCTTCAGACTGTAGGTGCATTCCGCCTTCCGGGCATTCGTGCGCAAGAAATCCGGCATCTCTCGCGCCGTAGCCGTTGGCTACCGGGCAGCCAAATACTTCGCTGATGATTTTTCGCTGTTCATCATACAGTCGCTCGCTGGTAACGAACGCTACCCGAATACCCAACCGGTCCATCGATATCCCATGGGTGCGTGCATGAGCCGCAATCAGAGATAGCGAGGACGGGTACCCGAACAGCATGGTAGGGCGGTATTTTTGGATTACGTCTACAAAATGGTCCAGATTTTTCTCGGACATTTCGAATGCCGGAAGCAGTTTTGTACGCAGAAATCGGTCACGAAGTAGTCGCAAACGGTCTTGGGCTCCCAGTTCGATGGGACTGCCCCAAACGACGATTTCCGGATCGCCTATGTCGACACCCCACCAACGCGTAACCCGCCACTTGCTCCCGACGTCATGGCTTTTGCGATCTTTCCCGATATAAAAAATCAGTGGCTCGCCTGATGAGCCGCCGGTGTTATAGCGTGTGAGATCGTCCGCACCATCGGCTTTTAGGCTGTCGCCAGCGTTACGCATGGTTGCCTTATCGGAAATTGGCAAGCGACTGAGGTCTGCAGTTGAAGATACAGCCGTTGGGTCGAAGCCTATCCTCTCAAAGAGTTCCCGATAATATGGAACCGATTGGCCGATACTTGTCAGGAAATCCCGCAGACGTGCCACTCGCCATTTCTCTAGTTGCTCGGGTGGCCAGCGTTCCTGTTTCTCCAGTCGTTTCCGAATTGACACCGAGTCATGACGTTTTATTTTTTCGTGCAACGGAAACAAGAGATGCGACACGGCTAAGGTAAATAGGCTCATGGTCGGTTGTGTCCAAACATTTCGTTGTTCAATGCGTTCCTCTGTTCGCCGTGTTCAGTGACACCGGCCAAGGATCTGAACTCGCCCAGCAATACCGAGATGCGTGATGCCCAACTATTGGCCTGAGCGTAAGCGCGAATGGCTTTGCGATCCCATTGCCTTTCGAGCGCGCTGTCAATTGCGCTTGCGAGTGCCGGACCATCGTCGAAGGGAACGATTGTGCCCAGGGATTCTGCAGACACTACTTCACTGTTTCCACCTACATTGGTAGTTACCACCGGCAGACCGCAAGCCATTGCTTCCAGAAATACGTTGGCCCAGCCTTCATTTCGGGTTGCCAGAACGAAAACGTCTGCAGCAGATAGCGGAATATTCAACTCATCAGGTGGCAGACTGCCCAGGAAATGAATGCGGGATTGCAGGCCTAGCTTTTTCACCTGAGCGTGTAGTTGCACACTGAAATCACCTTCCGGGCCACTGCTACCGACAATCAGATAATGTAGGTCGGGATATTTCTGGAGCAGCACCGGTATTTGCTCTATGACACGATGAAAGCCCTTGCGCTCAACAAGGCCGCCAACTGAAACGATAACTTTGCTGTTAGACGGCAAATTCAACTTGGCCCTGGCTTCATGCCGGTCCAAGGGGTAAAAGCGGTCGCTGTCTACGCCGTTTCCAATGACAGTTGCCTTTTCCTGGGATAAGCCGTGTTGCTTTGCCAGATCGAGTAATGAAGCAGCAACGGAAAAAACGCGGTTGGCATGGGTCAATGTGCATGAAACCAATGGGGCAAGCGCTGGGTCGCGAAGATGCCGACTTTCCGTTCCGCGCAGGGTCACGGTTACCGGAACGTCAAGCCATCGACCAAGGCGAACTGCCGCGTAACCATCGGGGTAGGCGAAGTGGGCATCAATGATCTCCAGCCGACCTTGCTTCTTTAGAGATCGTAATCGAGGATAGCTGCATATTGCGAGCAATATGCCGTCGAAATTTTTTAGTACCCCGGGCAAAGACAGGAATCTGGGACGAAAGACATCGATACCAGACTGAACTTCATGGATTGGTGTTGACGGGCGGAAATGAGGTTTCCAAAGACGGATCAGTCGCTGAAGCGGGAACCAAGGGGAGGGGGAGACAACGGTAAGGGGGAGTTCCTTGGCTACACGAAACATCCTTTCCCGAATAAATATCCCGGCCTGTGGTAGTTGTGGGGAAGGGAAAAGTGTCGAGAATACGACTATGGACGGTAATTCCGGGGGCTGCTGCCTGCCGCTTGTAGATACTTGCTGTTCAGAGCAGAGTTTTTTACGTATGACGAGCAAGAGAACTGCGATGAACAGCAATGAAATTGCCAAAAAGGCGGCGGCACGCAGTTTTAATTTCAGCCCTGAGAGATTTGCAAAGGCTGTTCTGCTTTCTGGAGTCTCGACGACGAATATTGGTGGCTGAACGCCAGCAAGAATGCTGGCAAGCGATCGCAAATGGCGCGATAGTGGGCTGAGCATTCTTACCAAGAAATGTTCATCGACTGTTGCTACATTATTTCCCCACGGCTGGTACCACTCGTTCACTCCTCGCCGATAGTACTCGACTGCCTTTTCGTGAATCTTGTACCCAGGGCGGATGTTCGGATTGAGTACAGCAATGGTCGGCGCAGGGCGTTCTTGGCGCATGGCAGCCCGGAATTCCAGAGCGGAGAGCGGGGTGTTCGTAGTCGAATCCAGAAAAACGTAATTGTTGAAGGTATCGATTGCTCGCCAGCGTTTGGACGTGTCATCCCAGACTTCGTTGAAGATATGCCCGTGCCCGCCATAGCCGTCAAACGAGAATGCCCAAGTTCGGTTGGGAATACCTGCTGCGTTTGCTAGCGCGGTGAAGGTCATTGCGAAGTCGCCGCAGTAACCGGCCCCTTCGCTTGTTATTTTTTGATAGGTCGTTCTCAAATCGCCGAATATTGGGCCTTTTTCACTTCCCAGCCTGGACTGCAAATGTTGGGCGATTGCTGTCGCACGAGACCAGTTGTCAGGTTGACTGGGTAGATTAAGTCCACGCAGCACAGCTACCAATTCATCAGGAAGCGGATGGGTTTCCAGAAGAAAGTCTTTAGGAAAACGATCCGGAGTCCAGTTAAATTGATCTGCTGGCAATTCACCGGCCAGTAGTAAGGCGTTACGGAGACGCACAGCCTCGCTACTGGGTAGGGCATGCGCCACTACCCAGGCAACGACAGCCACAAGAAGCAACAAATCCAGCGCAAGGAGGCGCCGGACTCTTTGTCGCATCTTGAAGGTTGTCACCAGCAAAGACCTTCTACGCGACCACGCAAGGAGTCCTTGTTTGGCAAGCCGACCAGATCGAGCAGGTAATGTCTGTCAGATGAGTGCTCTGCCAGCGCGGCATAAATTTCAGAAGATGCGAGCCCGACGACCAGAACATCGCATTCAGCCAGAACTTCCGCCAGGTCTTCTCGCATCAGGTCGCCCAAGTGCGGGACATGTTGTTCGATGAAGCGCCGATTGGCCCCCAACAGGCGAGAGAGATGTACTTCCGGATCGTATACGCGGAGTTGTATGCCTTTGCCAACAAGTTGTTCTGCCAGAGTGACCAGTGGGGATTCACGCAGGTCGTCGGTGCCGGTTTTGAACGAAAGACCAATGAATCCCACTTTGCGGGATCCCGTGGCCAGCACCTTTTGTATGGCATGCTCAACGTGGATTTTGTTGGATGCCAGGATGCCAGCGTGCATGGGGAGTTCAATATCCCTCTGTTTTCCGAGATAGACGGTCGCCCGCAGATCTTTGGGCAGGCAAGAGCCGCCGAAAGCGTATCCGGGCTTCAGATAGGCTTTGGAAATATTGAGCTGGGTATCGCGACAAACCAGATCCATGACTTCAAACGGATCTACATCAAGCGCTTCGCAAAGTCGGGCTGTCTCGTTGGCGAAGGTTATTTTCAGCGCATGGAAGTTGTTACAGCAGTACTTGACCATTTCCGCCGCCCGAACGCTGGTTCGGTAGAACTCGCAAGGCAGGTGCCCGAACAACTGGCGAAGTTGGTCAGCGGGGTAGTCGCTATTGCATCCGACGATTGTAAAAGGTGGCTTGTCGTAGTCGCGGATTGAACTTCCTTCGCGCAGGAATTCTGGCTGGAAGCAGCAGAAAAAGTCGATGCCTTCTTTTTTACCGGAGGCCGCTTCGATGATTGGACGGATAACCTCTTCCACAGTGCCTGGTACCAAGGTCGAGCGGAATACGAAGACATGGGGGGCTGTCTTGACGCGCATGGCTTCGCCAACTTGTTGCGCTAAGCGCAGCATTGCACTTTGGTCCTGGCTGCCGTTGGCAGCAGACGGGGTGCCGACACAGATCAGGGAGATATCTGATTCAGCAACAGCCTTGGCCGCGTCCAGTGAGACTGAAACCAGACCTGATGCTACAACGCGCTGCATAAGATCAACCATGCCTTCTTCAACGACTGGCGTATGACCGGCACTAATCAGGTCGAGTTTCGTTTGGTCGACGTCGACGCCAATAACCTGATGACCATCGCGAGCCAAGCAAGCCAGTGATACAGCGCCGACGTACCCCAAACCAAAAATGCTAATTTTCATTGAATTACCCCATTGACATGAATTCACATTGTAATCGACCAGCTAGCCTGCCAGCACATGTTCGACAATCGTTTCCAGGCGCCGCATGGATGCTTGCCAGTCATGATGGGTCAACATCCGTTCTCGGCCGGATACGGAAAGTCGAGAGCGTTCGTCAGGCGTACTCATGATTCGAAGGCAGGCGTCGGCATATGTATTCGGACTGTCGCCGACCAGGAAATGGGCTTCGTTTTCGGCATCTACGCCGCCAGCCCCAGCGGGACTGGTGACTACCGGAACACCCATCGCCATTGCTTCCAGAATTTTGTTCTGGGTGCCGCGGGCGATGTTTAGCGGGGCGACCATCGCGGCTGAGCGCAGAATGAAAGGGCGGACATCGGGCACAGAACCGGTTACCGTGACCCCCGGCAGCTCCTCCAGTTTTTTTACTGCGGGACTTGGGTCGGCGCCGACAATCAATAGTTTTGCCTGGGGGCGGCGAGCCTGAATCAGGGGTAGCGTATTTCGGCAGAAATCGAACATGCATTCCTGATTGGGGTAGTAATCCATTCGGCCGATGAAAGAGAGGGTATCGGGATCGTAGCCTTCCCCATCGGGTTTGAAGTATTCGGCATCGACGCCATTCGGGAACCAGTCTGTCTTTAGCGCAGTTCGGTAGCTATTGAGTGTTTCCCATTCGGCGCGCGTGGTAGCTGTGCACATGTCGAATTTCTTGGCGAGCCGCTTTTCCGCGGCTTCCATTTTTTTGCCTTCAAGGCGGTAACCCAGAGAAAGTGGGAAAGGCTTGTAGTTGGCATACTCGAGCCATTTCTGGGAATCCATGTCACCGAAATCCAGTATCTTCGGAATTCCCCGAACATTTTCCACGTATTGAGCGACGGAGGAGCAATGAACGAAGATGAGATCGAACTGCTCCGTTGATAGCAGATTGTCGATTCGCTGCTGGAGATCGGGGGAGTAGAAAAATCCCATCGATGAGGGGGTCACGACGGGTAGGCGTGCCACCATGCGAATGACCTGGATCGAATTGCTGACCGATGCTATTTCGAAGTGCTCGCAATGGTTGCGGATCCCTTCGCCTTCTTTGGCCTCCGCCGGTGATCGCGACAGGGAGCAGACCGTAACTTTATGCCCTTGTGTCGAAAAATGGCGAATCATGTTGAATGGGCGGATTTTCCCGCCGCGCTTTGGCGGGAAGGGAAATCGGTGGCAGATATATAGGATTTTCATGCAAGCAGCCCATGCAATTCGGCGGTAACGTCTTCATGGCTACGCCGGTCGAGATAGATACGCGCCCAGATTTCGAAATTGAGTAGTGCCACGATGGCTTCGGTATAGTCTTGGCGGTTGGCACGGTGATCGGAAATCAGCTGTGAAACAACGGCAACATCAAACAGGTTGCGGTGACGGATAACTTCCGGAGAGAGAATCCGATCGAGGAGGTGACCAAGTTCTCCCTTAAGCCAGGCGCCCATGGGCGTGCCAAAGCCACGTTTCTTGCGGTGCAGGATATCGGGCGGCAACTTGGGGCCCAGTGCCGATTTCATGGCAGCCTTTAGTACGCCGCCTTTGATTTTGACCGCCTCCGGCATGGTCGCCGCCATTTCCACCAGTTCGTGGTCAAGCAAGGGAACGCGGCATTCCAGCGATACCGTCATGCTCATCTTGTCGGTGAGCATCAGCAGGTCGTCAGGCAACTGGGAGGCCATGTCGACCGCTAGCATATGATTGCAGGGATCGTTCTGATGACTGTTGGCAAAGGCCTCAATCAGCGGATCCCAAGCTAATCCGTTGACGCCAAGCATCAGGCGACTGGAGAGCGAGCGATCCATGATCTGAAGATAGGCACGATAGCGTTCTTCAAAGGACTGTTCTGCGGTTGCCAGGAAGCCTTTGGCCAGGCGCGCCACGTTGAGCCACTTTGAGTGGCGGTCGGCAGGCAGCATTCTACCTATGGCTTTGGCAGTTCCCTGGATCAGGCTGGGTAAGCGAGAAAAACGCTCGGCGTAATGATTGCCTAGATAGCGCCGATAGCCGCCAAACAGCTCATCTCCTCCAACACCTGAAAGGATGACGGTGACGTCCTCGCGGGCAAATTCGCTGACCAGGTAGGTGGTGATGAATGCGGTATCGGCAATCGGCTCGTCCATGTGCCAGAGCAGCCGTGGCAAGAGCGCCACGACGTCCGGTTTGACCATGATTTCGCGGTGATCCGTGCCGAATAGCTCGGCAACTCGTCGTGCATATGGCAATTCGTTGTAAAAATTGTCCGCCGCCGATCCTCCAAAACCTATCGCATAGGTTTTGACGGGCTGCGAGGTCGCGCCCGCCATGCAGGCAACAACTGCCGAAGAGTCTACGCCACCGGATAGAAAGGCGCCAATCGGTACATCGGATACCATTTGCATGCGTACAGCACGGTCGATCCCGCTGGCAATTCGTTCAATCCACTCGTCTTCGCTGACGCTGCTATCGACTGTTTCCGGCAGGGACCAGTAGCATCGAGTGGATACTTTTCCTGATTCGATGCTCATCAGGCTGGCGACCGGAAGTTTCGATATTCCTTTGAACATCGATCGCGGCGCCGAGACGTAACCAAGGTTGAGATAGCTGGCCAAGGCGGCTCGATCCACCTCTGGCGTCACCCCGGGAAGTGCGAGCAAGGCTTTGGCTTCGGTAGCAAAAGCCAGTCGCTGGCCGTCTTGTCGCCAATAGAGCGGTTTGACGCCAATGCGGTCGCGACCGAGCAGGAGGCGCCGTCGATTGACATCCCACAACGCGAAGTTATACATGCCGTTCAGGCGGGAGACGAAATCGTCGCCCCAGGCCTCGTAGGCATGCAGGATGACTTCACAATCAGAACCAGTACGGAAGCGATGGCCAGCCTTGGTGAGATCTTCTCGAAGTTCGCGGAAGTTGTAGATTTCACCATTGCACACCAGCCAGAGGCTGTTGTCCTCGTTGGTGAGCGGCTGATGGCCGCCGGCCAGGTCGATGATTGACAGGCGACGCATTCCAATGACGCAGTTGCCGTCATGGTGCCACCCATGGTCGTCGGGGCCACGGTGGCGAGTGACGTCCCCCATGCTTTGCATGAGCGACGGATCGGCTGGGCTGCCGTCAAGATGGATGATGCCGTAAATGCCGCACATGTGGTGCCTCGTTCCCGGTTAGCTGGCGGTGTTGACTGCAACGCCATGTGCTGGAAGCACACCGCCATAGACAGAGACATAGTTGGCGGCGCTACTTGCCCAAGTCCTTTCCTTTTCGACAAAGGCCCTGCCGGCTAGCCTGATCCGCTCCCACTGCTCACGATTTGCCAGCATGTGGCTGATTGCCTCCGATAGTGCTGCCGCGTCGCCTGCTTTGAATAGCCTTCCCGTTTCTCCATCGCGGATCAATTCACGATGGCCACCAACGTCGGAGGCGACAAGTAGTTTGCCTTGTGCCATCGCTTCCAGAGGCTTGAGCGGGGTAACCAGTTCGGTCAGGCGCATGGATTTTCGCGGGTAGCAGAGGAGATCAATCTGTCCGTAGTAACGCTGTACTTCTGCATGGGGGACGCGCCCGGTGAACACGATGCGGTCGCTGATTCCAAGATGCTCGGCTTGTGCCTTCAGCGCAGCGTCCTGAGGCCCGCCACCGACCAGAAGTACTTTCAGGTCCGGGTGGCTGGGTAGCAGTCGAGCCGTTGCTTCCAGAAGCAGGTCGAGTCCCTCGTAGCCGTAGAATGAACCCGCAAATCCTAGAACGGTGCAGCCATCGAGCCCCAGCTTCTGGCGAAGTTCGGGATCGGCAGGGGGGGCGTAGGCAAAGGAGTCGACGTCAACGGCATTGGGTATTACGGTTATCTTGGCGGCGTCGATATTTCCGCGTGAAAGGATATCCGCACGCAGACCCTCGCAAATTGTGGTAATGGCCGAAGCACGGCGCAAAGCCCAGGTTTCCAGGGCGCGTGAAAGCCGGTAACGCAGACTGCCTTCAACGGTCGTGCCATGGTCTACGGCGGCGTCTTCCCAGGAGGCGCGCATTTCGTATACGACGGGCAGGCCAAGTTTGCGTCCTGCCCTGATGGCTGGAATTGCGTTGAGAACGGGGGAGTGGGGATGGAGGATATCCGGTTGAAACTTCCTGGCCAGTTCCTCTATCCGTGCCTGGGTCGCTGCCATTTGGCGAAAATAGCCTGGAATTCCCGACATGCCAGCTGTTTGACGGGTCCGATAGAAGGT
Source organism: uncultured beta proteobacterium (assembly GCA_903922075.1). Classification (GTDB taxonomy): domain Bacteria; phylum Pseudomonadota; class Gammaproteobacteria; order Burkholderiales; family Rhodocyclaceae; genus Azonexus. Next base: position 41,087 of record CAIXSK010000254.1, read on the forward strand.
CCAGCCGTCCACGATCTCTTCGTCAGCCTGGATTTGTCCCTGCTTGGGGGTGGTCAGTTGTAGCGTCTCCCAGCCGAGTCGCCGTTGTTCCGTAAGTAAGGCCAGCGAGCGAAATGCGTAGCCGCTATGAAGAGGGATGGAGTGGTCGAGAATATGCAGAATGCGCATCGTCAGATATTTGTGCGGCAAGATAACCCGCAAGCCTTGCCAGGCAAGGTATGCGCGGTTGGTTTGAGGGTGTCGATAAGGTTTCTGATTTTGTTGGCAATGGCTAGGCTGGGTGATGGCCGAAATTGCCTGTGCTGTCGTCATCAATCACATTCCGAAGGAAGGCATCGAACATCAAAATTGTCCAGATGGAAGCACTATAGTCCCGGGCACCGGAGTTGTGAGCCTCAACGATGTGCTGCAGGTATTTCTGATTGAAATAACCGGTATCGTTGAGGCGATTTCCGAGTAGCGATTCCTTTACCCGTTGCTTGAGAGGGCCGCGGAACCAGCGCGCGAGAGGCACTGAGAAACCCATTTTTGGACGATATAGCACGTCGTCAGGGAGATGGGGTTCCATCGCTTTCTTGAGCAGATATTTGCCTTCCTGGCCGCGAATTTTCTTGGATGATTGCAGCGTCGCCAGCCATTCAATCAGTTTGTGGTCCATCAGTGGCTCACGCACTTCAAGGGAGTGTGCCATGCTGGCTCGGTCAACCTTGGTATTGATGTCGCCGACAAGATAGGTTTTCAGGTCCAGGTACTGGATCAATGCCAGGGAGTCATCGGTGTTGGCTTTGGCTGCATGTCGATTGAAAACCTCGATCGCATCGTAACCACCCAGGTCGGATTTGAACTGCCGACTGAAGAGTTGGGCACGCATCGGCGATCGTAGAATTGAAACCGAGTTGAAATAGGCCTCGACCGCGGTACGAGCCATGCCTTCAAAGGTGGTTTTGGCCCGAAATACGCGAGGTGCCCAGTCGGCCTTGGGGTAGAGCTTGCCAAGGGTGCCGAAGAGCGGCCGGCGCAGTGCCAGCGGCAGGGCAGAGCGCATTTTTTCTTCCATCAGGTGCAGACGATAGCGGCGATAACCGCCGAAACTTTCGTCGCCACCATCGCCGGAAAGGGCCACCGTGACGTGCTTGCGGGCCAGCTGGCAGACGCGGTAGGTGGGAATGGCCGAACTGTCGGCATAGGGTTCGTCGTAGAGCTTTGCCAGGGTGTCGATCAGGTCGAAATCGTCGCTTTCAACCATGTCGAGATAGTGATTGGTCTGGTAGCGGTCGGCGACCATCTTTGCGAATTCGGATTCGTTGAAGGCGGGGTCGGAAAAGCCGATGGAGCAGGTGTTGACCGGGGCATTCGACTGCCCGGCCATCATGGCGACCACGGCACTCGAGTCCACGCCGCCAGAGAGGAAGGCGCCGAGCGGCACTTCGGAGATCATCCGGAGGCGGATGGATTCTTCGAGGCGATGCGTCAGTTCGGCGCAGGCGTCGGCGTCGTTGATCGGATTGTCGAGGGTAAAGCGGACGTCCCAGTATTCGCGGGGCTCGCCGACGGACTGTCCGCGGCGCAGCAGGAGAGTGCAGGCGGGCGGCAGCTTCCTGGCCTGCTTGAAGATGGCGCGTGGTTCGGCGACGTAGCCGAGGGCGAAGTATTCTTCGACGGCACAGGGATCGATGTCGCGCTTGAGGCTGCCGTGGGCCAGCAGCGACTTGAGTTCCGAGCCGAAAAGGAAGGTGCCGTCGTCGAGCAACGCGTAGTACAGGGGTTTGACGCCGAGGCGGTCGCGGGCGAGAAACAGGGTTTCCCGGTTGCGGTCCCAGAGGGCAAAGGCGAACATGCCGCGAAAGCGGTCGACGCAGCTTTCGCCCCAGGCCTCCCAGGCGTGGACGATGACTTCAGTGTCGCTGCGGGTGTGGAAGATATGGCCGAGGGCCTGCAGTTCAGGAATGAGTTCCTGGTAATTGTAGATTTCGCCGTTGAAGACGACGCAGACGCTCTGGTCTTCGTTGTAGAGTGGCTGCTGGCCGGTGGACAAGTCGATGATGGAGAGCCGACGATGGCCGAGCCCGACGCCGGGTTCGAGATGCAGGCCGCCTTCATCGGGACCGCGATGGAATTGCGATTCGTTCATGCGATGGAGCACCGCACGATCAATGTCGCGTTTGCCTCGAGTGTCAAAGATGCCGGTTATTCCGCACATGGGGTTCTCTTAATTTGAATTTTGGGGAAAATTTATGCTTGACCGTAGCATTCTGCCCAGCAGTTGGTCATAGAGCTGTTGGTAGCTTTGGACCATGGCGGTCATGCTATAGCGTTGCTCGATCTGGCGTCTGCCCTGTTGGCCGAGGGATTTGGCGAGTTCCGGTTGTTGCGCCAGGTCTACGATGGCTAGCGCCAAGGCCGACGGGTCGGCCGCCGGAACCAGCCGGCCGCTGATCCCTTCGCTGACCAGTTCCACATTGCCGCCGACCGCGGTGGCAATGACCGGCAAGCCGCTGGCCATGGCTTCGAGGATGGTATTGGAGATGCCTTCGCCGAGCGAGGGCAGCACGAAACAATCGAGTCCGCGCATGATCTCCGGTATGTCCTTGCGTTCACCAGGGAGCCAGGCGAGATCGGCAACGCCGGCGGCCTCGAGAATGGCTAACGAATCCTGGCGCAGCGGGCCTTCGCCGATCATGACCAGGCGTAGCCGCTGGCGCAGTTGCGGCGCGATGGCCAGGGCTTCGACAAAGGCGCGGGCGAGGTTGGTCTGATCCTTGACGGTTTGCATGCGGCCGGCCGTGCCGACCAGCCAGAGTCCCGCCTCGTTGAAGGGACTGCCGGGGATCGGCTGGCGCACCGGGGATGGATGAAAGCGTGTCGAGTCCACGCCATTGTAAATTTGAGTCACGCGCTTCGCTGCAATGCCAACGGGATGGGTGAGATAGTGTGCGAGATCCCGGGAAAGCGCTATGTAATGTTTCACGAATGGGCTGTAGAGCCGCCGTATCCATTGGTATTTCTTGTTGCTGCCGTCGAAATCGCC
>CAIXSK010000255.1 GCA_903922075.1 uncultured beta proteobacterium
CATTCTGGTCCTGGGTATCGGCAACATTTTGTGGGCGGACGAGGGCTTCGGCGTCCGTTGCGTCGAGGCGCTCAACGCCGGCTGGCAGTTTCCGCCGCAGGTGACGTTGATGGACGGCGGCACGCAGGGTCTTTACCTGCTGCCCTACGTCCAGGAGGCCGACTGCCTGCTGGTCTTCGACGCGGTCGATTACGGCGATGAGCCGGGCAAGCTGCGCGAGGTGATCGGCGACCAGGTGCCGCGCTTCATGGGCGCCAAGAAGATGAGCCTGCACCAGACCGGTTTCCAGGAAGTGCTGATGGCCGCCGAACTGACCAACAAGCTGCCGAAGGAACTGGTGCTGATCGGCGTCCAGCCGGAAGAGCTGGAAGACTACGGCGGCAGCCTGCGCGACATCGTCAAGGCGCAGATGCAGCCGGCGCTCAGGATTGCGCTCGACTGGCTCGAATGGTGGGGCGCGCCGGCCGGCGTGCGTCAAGGCCGGGTCGACGGCATCACCGATCCGGCGCTGGCCATTGAGGTTTACGAAGGCGAGCGGCCGCCGGCCGATCAGGCCTACCGCCTCGGCGATGCGCGTTTCCTCAACATGGAAGCCGCCTGATGTGCCTCGGCATTCCCGTTCAGGTGATCGCCTGCGGCGAGCATTTTGCCCACTGCGTCGGGCGCAACGGCGAGCGGCGGATCGATCTCAGCCTGGTCGGGCCGCAGGCGCCGGGCAGCTGGCTGCTGACTTTCCTCGACGCGGCGCGCGAGGTGATCGACGGCGAGCGCGCCGCGGCCATCAATGCGGCGCTTGATGCGCTCGATGCGGCACAGGCTGGTGCCACCGATTTTTCCGCCTTCTTCGCCGATCTTGAGCGCGAACCCCAACTTCCCGATTTCCTGAGGACACAAACATCATGAGCCTAGAACTCAAAGCCGGGCCGACCTCGCTCGAAAAGCTGGAAACGGCCATCGGCCGCATGGTCCAGAAGCACGGATTTTTTCAAATTTCGGCAAATTTTCCGGCTGACCGTAGCATTTCGGTGTTTCCGGCCGGCCTGACCGCCCTGCTGCTGACCGAAGACCCGCAGCGCAACCTCGAAGTGCTCGATGCCTGTGTGATCCTGCCCGAGGCGCTGAAACCGCTCGGCACGCAAATTTCCCGCTGGGTCGCCGGGCCTGACGTGGCCCCGGCGCTGATGCAGCAATACGGCGTGGCCCGGGCGCCGGCCGTCGTCTTCCTGCGCGAAGGTGCTTTCGTCGGCGTTCTCAACGGCATCCGCGACTGGGGCGAATACCAGAACGAAGTCGCCCGGCTGCTCGACGGCCCGGCCCAACCCGCATTTGCCAAAAAAGCGATCGGCATCCCCGTTCGGGCCGAAACCTCCCATGGAGCCTGCGCATGAACCCGTCCACGCTGCGTCCCTTCCCGATTTCCGTCGTCGCCATGGGGCCGGGTTCCCAGGGCGAGGAAGCGCCGGATTACCTGCCGATGCCGAGGGGCATGGAAACCTTTTCCCAGCCGCGCCTGCCCGACAACGTGCCGCCCGAGGTGGTCAACCGGGCGGCCGAACTGCTCGGCGCCTACGTCGATCAGGCCGAGCAGGCCGGCTTTGCCGGCGGCGCCACGCTCAACCTGCGCGACCTTGACGCCACACTGCGCGACGTGATCAACCAGTCGCTGGGCTTCGGCGAAGTCAGCGCCTTCACCACCGCGCCCGAACATTGGCGGGTGCAGGAAACCGCCTTCTCCGGCATCTGGCGCGTGCTGCAGGTGGCCGACGACGGCGCGATGGTTGTCGATCGCCTGGAAACCGGCGCCATCCCGGCGGCGCTGACCGAGGCCATGCGGCAGACCACGCAGCCCGACCTGCCGCCGCCCGCCTACCCGGACGGCTGCATGAACGCCCAGGCCCTGGTCGAGGAAATCCGCCTGCAGGCCGCCGGGCGCAAGCCGGGCGAGGCCGCCCACATCATCAACCTGACCCTGCTGCCGGTCAGCGACGCCGACCTCGACACGCTCTACGGCTGGCTCGGCCACCGCGACGTGTCGATCCTGTCGCGCGGCTACGGCAACTGCCGGATCACCAGCACGCGGCTGCACAACGTCTGGTGGGTGCAGTACTTCAACAGCATGGATGCGCTGATTTTGAACTCGATCGAGATCGTCGACATGCCGGAAGTGGCGCTGGCCGCCGACGAGGATTTCAGCGATTCGGTCGAGCGTCTGCGGGAATACCTCGACATGATGGTGGAGCCGACCTAAGCTGCACCCATGCGATTCGAAGGTTCATTTCTCGGCGTCAAGCCTGACGACAAGCTGGAGTGCGGCATCTGCTGGTGGGTCTACGACCCGGCGGCCGGCGACGACGTACGCGGCATCCCGCCCGGTACGCCCTTCGCCGACCTGCCCGACGACTGGTGCTGCCCCGGCTGCGACGCCCCGCCGCACAAATTCATGGTGCTCGGCGAATGAAAATCTGGATGACCGATCCGTCGTCCGAACTGGTCGCCGTATTCGATACCATCGCCCGGACCCGGATGCACGACGTGCCGATCTGCAACCGCCTGCTGCAGGTCGAGGCCGTCGGCTTCCAGCGCACGCCGGATGGCCACTGGGCCGGGGCGATGGTGACGCCGTGGGCGATCAACCTGCTCTGCCTGCCCGGCCGGGCCGAGGGGTGGCCGGCGCTGGCCGCCGGCAGCAAGCACGACTGGCGCTTTCCCTCCGGCGATTACGAATTTACCGTCGCCGACGAGGCCAGCCTGGGCACCTACCATCTCTGCTCGCTGTTCTCGCCGGCCCTTGAATTCGACAGCCACGAAGCCGCCCGGCTGACCGCACTGGCCGCCGTCCATGCCCTGTTCGGCCAGCCGATCGGCGAACCGCCGCCGGCCGTCGCGAGCAGCCGGCGTGCCTTTCTCGGGCTGGGCCGATGACCTCGGCCGGCCACCTCGTCGTGCGTGGGCGCTATGCCGAGGGGCGTCTGCGGGATATCGCCGTCGACCTGCAGCGGCCAACGGTGACCCGGCTGTTCATCGACCAGTTGCCCGATGCCGTGGCCAAGACCGTGCCCTATCTGTTCACGCTCTGCGCCCATGCCCAGCGGGCCGCCGCGCAGGCGGCGCTGGCCGTGGCCCAGGACAAGACGCCGCGGGCGGCCGACAGCGCCGAACTGTGGATCGAAGTCCTGCACGAAAACCTCTGGCGCCTGCTGCTCGACTGGCCGCCGACCCTCGGACTGCCGCCGGAGAAGGATGCCTTCATCGCCTGGCGCGCCGCCCGGCACGGCGAAGATTGCCTGGCCGTGACGCAACGCCTGCTGGTCGAAACGCTCCGCCCGCTGGCTGAGAAATGCCTGAAAAAACTGCGTGACCGCGCCCTAAATGAGCTCCCTCTGGCGGATGGCATGTCGGAACATGCCGGCCCGGCGGCGGCCGACCGCCCGCCGGCCCTGGCCCCCGAAGCCTGGCTGGACTACTGGCAAGGCCTGTCGGATGCCATGCCG
>CAIXSK010000256.1 GCA_903922075.1 uncultured beta proteobacterium
GATCCGCGAGGGCAACACCGCGGCGGCGGTCAGCCTGGGCGGCGCCATCGTCGGCTATGCCCTGCCGATTGCCGTATCGGTCGCGGTCAGCCATAGCATCGCGGCGATGGTCGGCTGGGGCGTCGTCGCCTGCGTCGTGCAACTGCTGGCCTACATCGTCGCCCGCTTCGCGCTGCCCCAGATCAATCACGCCATTCCCCAAGGCAAGGTCGCCTCGGGGATATTCCTCGCTTCGCTTTCGCTCGGCATCGGCATCCTCAACGCCGGCTGCATCGCCTGACCTCACAAGGAGACTGACATGGCCCTGATGGACTTCATCAAGAAACAGTTTATCGACATCCTGCAATGGACCGAGGAGGCCGACGGCACGCTGGCCTGGCGTTTCCCGATGGCCGAGATGGAAATCCAGAACGGCGCCAGCCTGACCGTGCGTGATTCGCAGGTCGCGCTGTTCGTCAATGAAGGCACCGTGGCCGACGTCTTCGCGCCCGGCATGTACAAGCTGACGACGCAGACGCTGCCGGTGCTGACCTACCTGAAAAACTGGGACAAGCTGTTCGAATCCCCGTTCAAGTCCGATGTTTACTTCTTCTCGACGCGCACCCAGCTCGACCAGAAGTGGGGCACGCCCAACCCGATCACCATCCGCGACAAGGAATTCGGCATCGTCCGCCTGCGCGCCTTCGGCATCTATTCGTATCACCTGACCGACCCCAAGCTGTTCTACCAGAAGATTTCCGGCACTCGCGACAGCTATGGCCGCGAGGAGCTCGAAGGCCAGTTGCGCAACACCATGGTCGCCGGGCTGACCGACCTGTTCGGCGAATCCGGCGTGCCTTTCATCGACATGGCGGCCAACCAGGACGAATTCGGCAAGGCGATGTTCGCCAAGGCGGCGCCGATGTTCGCCGAGTTTGGCCTGGCGCTCGATTCGCTGGTCGTCCAGAACGTCTCGCTACCGGAAGAGTTGCAGAAGATCCTCGACCAGAAGATCGGCATGAACATGATCGGCGACATGCAGCGCTTCACCCAGTACCAGGTCGCCAACGCCATTCCCGAGGCGGCGAAGAACGAAGGCGGCATGGCTGGTCTCGGTGTCGGCATGGGGGCAGGCGTCGGCTTCGGGCAGGTCATGGGGCAGGCGATGGCCTCGGCTGCCCAAGGCATGAACCAGGCCGCAGCGCCAGTCGCCTCAGTGTCGGCCGACGAGGTCGTGGCAACGCTGGAAAAACTGCACGGACTGGTCGAAAAAGGCATTCTCAGCCAGGCCGAGTTCGATGCCAAAAAAGCGGAATTGCTCAAAAAATTGACCTGACCGTAGCATTTTGGCTCTCAGCGCCTCCTGCCCCTCCTGCGGCGCGCCGGTTGTCTTCAAATCGGCGTCGTCGGTCTTTGCCATCTGCGACTACTGCCAGAGTACGCTGGTCCGTCACGACCAGAACCTGGAAGACATCGGCAAGATGGCGGCGCTGGTCGAGGACCGTTCGCCGCTGCAACTGGGCGCCGAAGGCAGCTACAAGGGCGTCCATTTCGCGCTGATCGGGCGCATCCAGATCAAGTACAGCCAGGGCATCTGGAACGAGTGGCACCTGCTGTTCGACGACATGCGCAC
>CAIXSK010000257.1 GCA_903922075.1 uncultured beta proteobacterium
ACGCAGCGCTTCCCGGCCGGCAGCCAGCCCTACGACGGCCTGGTGACGCCGGATGGCCGCTATTTCCTGGCCGGCCTGTTCGGCGAGGACGGCGTCGCCATGCTCGACCTCTGGCAGCCGGAAAAGGGTGCCCGCAAGATTCTCGAAAACTACGGCAAGGGTCAGGAAAAGCTGCCGGTCTTCAAGATGCCCCACCTGCGCGGCTGGTCGGTGGCGCAGGGCAAGGCTTACCTGCCGGCGATCGGTCGCCACGAGGTGCTGGTCGTCGATGTCGCGACCTGGAAGGAAGTCGGCCGCATCCCGGTGCGCGGCCAGCCGGTGTTCGTGATGGCCCGGCCCGACGGGCGCCAGATCTGGGTCAATTTCGCCTTTCCGGACAACGCCAAGGTCGACGTCATCGACACGCTGGCCGGCGCCGTCGTCCACCGGATGGAGCCGGGCAAGGGCATCCTGCACATGGAATTCGCGCCGCGCGGCGAAAACGTCTGGCTCTCGGCCCGCGACGACCACAAGGTGGTCATCTACAACACCGACAGCTTTGCCAAACTGGGCGAAATCCCGGCCGACAGCCCGTCCGGCATCTTCTTCACTTCCCGCGCCGTGCGCATAGGCTTCTGATGGACGATACCCTGGACTTCCAGCTGCTCAACGACTTCCAGCGCGATTTTCCGCTCTGCCCGGCGCCGTTCGCCGAACTGGCCTCGCGCCTCGGCGTCGGCGAGAAGGTCGTGCTCGGCCGGCTGGAAAACCTGCGCCGCGAAGGCAAGATTTCGCGGGTCGGCGCCGTCTTCGCGCCGAAGCGCATCGGCGCCTCGACGCTGGCCGCCATGGCCGTGCCGCCGGAGAAGCTGGAGGCCGTCGCCGCGACGGTCAATCGCTTCCCCGAGGTCAATCACAACTACGAGCGCGAGCACCGCTACAACCTGTGGTTCGTCGTCACCGCCGCCAGCGAAGGGCGTCTGCAGGCCAGCCTGGGCGCCATCGAACAGGCCGCCGGCTACCCGCTGCTGACTTTGCCGCTGCTTGAGGAGTTTCACATCGACCTCGGCTTCTGCCTGAACGGCGGCAAGCAGAAATGCGTCGCCACCGCCCAGCCGGTGCAGCCGGTCGCGTTGATGGACGAGGCCGAACGCCGCCTGGTCTCGGTACTGCAGGAAGGGTTGCCGCTGTTCATCCGGCCCTTCGCGCTGATCGCCGAGCGGATTGGCGCCTCGGAAATCGACGTGCTCGGCCGCATCAAGCGCTGGCTGGAAGAGGGGGCGATCAAGCGCTTCGGCGTCGTCGTCCGTCACCACGAACTGGGTTTTCGGGCCAACGCCATGCTCGTCCATGACATTCCTGACGACCGGGTCAGCGACATCGGCCGCGCCCTCGCCGAGGAGCCGGCCGTCACGCTGTGCTACCGCCGGCCGCGCCGCCTGCCCGACTGGCCGTACAACCTGTTCTGCATGATCCACGGCCGCGAACGCAGCGAGGTCGAGGCGACCATCGCCGAGCTGCGCCAGCGCCACGGGCTGGCGAGCTGTGCCCACGAAACCCTGTTCTCGCTGACCCGCTTCAAGCAGAACGGCGCCCGCTATGCGTGAATCGGCAGCCCCCAAAGGCGGCCTGAACGACGCCATCGACCGCCAGATCCTGGCCAAGTTACAAGGCGATTTCCCGATCTGCGAACGCCCCTACGCCGAGGCCGCCGCGCAGTTGGGCATTGGCGAGGACGAACTGCTGCAGCGCCTCGAACGCCTGCTCGCCGACAAGGTGCTGACCCGCTTCGGGCCGATGTTCCAGGTCGAGGCGATGGGTGGCGCCTTCGTGCTGGCCGCGCTGGCCGCGCCGGAAGCGCGCTACGACGCGGTCACGGCGCTGGTCAACGCGCTGCCCCAGGTCGCCCATAACTACCGCCGCGAACACACGCTGAACATGTGGTTCGTGCTGGCCACCGAAACGCCGGCCGGCATCGCCGAGGCCATCGCCCGTATCGAGCGCGACACCGGCCTGACGGTGCATGCCTTCCCGAAAGAGCGCGAATTTTTCGTCGAAATGAAGCTGGAGGCGCGGCTGTGATCGATGACATTGACCGCGCCCTGATCGTCGCCACCCAAGGCGGCCTGCCGCTGATCCCGCGTCCCTACCACGCCATCGCCGAACAGCTTGGTTTGAGTGCCGACGAAGTCATGCAGCGCCTGCGGGCGATGCTCGCCTCCGGCGTCATCCGTCGTATCGGCGCCGTGCCCAACCACTACGCCATCGGCTGGACGGCCAACGGCATGACCGTCTGGGATGTCGCCGACGAACGAGTCGACGAACTCGGCGCCCAAATCGGCGCCCTCGATTTCGTCACCCACTGCTACCGCCGGCCACGCGCCCTGCCAACCTGGCCGTACAACCTGTTCGCCATGGTCCACGGCGCCTCGCGCGACGAATGCTCGGCCAAGGCCGCAGAAATCAGCGCGTTGCTCGGTGACGCCTGCCGGGCCAGCGACATCCTCTACTCGACCCGCATCCTGAAAAAGACCGGCCTGCGCATCGGTAGCTAAATTGCTACGGTCAGCCCGAAAAAACTGGCGAAATGACTTTCGGCTAACGACCCTAAGCGGCAGTTGCCTCCCCGGCAAAGCTGACGCTCAGGAACGTACAAGGTCAGGAGCGCTGCGTCGCAGGGTTTGGCGTCTCATGAATTCCTCCGTTATTTTTTTCCATGGCATCTTGAGGCGAGGGACTCGGAACTTGCCGTGTGAGATTCAATGATTTCCGCACGAAGTCGCTGACACTGAAGCGCCCATTGCCTGCGTGTCCACATATGGACCGATGACGACTACTAGTGAAGAAAATCAAGGATGAAACGATATGCTCGTTTCGCAAATTCTTGATTGTTACTTCGGTTCCGGAAAGGCCGAGTTTCGTCTCTTGATCAGTTGCAAGAGACTTTTGGAATACCCCATATTCACTCGTTAGTTCTTCGACAGGTTCGCCTTTCCAGTCCTTGGGCACATGTCTTCGATATTTTGCCGTACTCCCGTCTACGCGCTGTCGGTCATTCGGTTTTTCAATGTACATAAGAAGGCCATTGTTGACGAAACCTTCTCCGAATATGCCTCCGCCATAGCCTCCATAGATTCCATTCGTGATGCTGTCAAAATACTGACCGCCATCACGATCAAGATAAATACTCTGGACATTTTGCGGATGCTCGTAGATCTTTTCGCCTGCCGTAACGCACCGCTGTCGAAACATCTGTTCAGCTTCACGGGCTTGTCGAAAGGGGGCATCGCCAGACAAAAATAATGTCCATGAAATAGCCGCAGTTGGTATGCCCATTACGAGGACGACTCCCAGAGTTTCGGTACTACTCCAAGACCGCGGAACGATTTCACTTTCTTCTTTTCGGCCTCGGATACTACGAATTGCCAACCAGATGAGTCCAACTGTCAGCAATGTCCAAGCCGGAAAGATGAAGAAGGGGGCAAACTGTAGAACCACGAAACTAGGGCCACCGCCTTGTATCATCGAGGCAAACGTGCGCACCGTCACATAAAGAATGAGCAGAGCGTTTCCAATTCCAAGCAAGGCATGAATTGCAGGTCGTGTCCGGAGCCACCTCTCAGCATGAACGAAGCGCAGCAGCAAGAAAGTAAGAACTGCCGGCACTAGATAGCTCGCAAATGCCATCAACAGATGCCCTTGGTATGCAGGGAGGCTCTGAAGTACTGGGCCGTCAATTACTAAGGCCAAAATTCGTTTTCCGGGCGACAAGAGAGACGCAATCGCAAAACCTACGGCAAGGGCAATGTTAAACATCAGCTATGACTCCGGTAGCGAATGAGATGCCCAACAGTTATTCAGGCGCAGAATCGTTCGGGTTATTGCTAATAATATGGACACGGTTGAGTCGCTTGTAAGATTTTGAATGACATGGAGATTATCCAATTCAGATTTTCTTATCAACCAACAATCATACGGACAGCGCCAATGTCTGCTATTGACAGCTTTTCTGAGGGACCGGAAGGGGCCGATTTGAGCAATTGATTCTGCTGTGCCGCCTCTTCAAGCAGCCGGCTTCTCTGGCTGTTCCATTGATCCGCCGCATGCTAATCTCGCCAACATATTTTTCACCCGCTCCAGCCGTCTGCTGTTGGCCCCTATGCCTGCGTTTTCCGAGATTCCCGCTCATCCCGAACTGTTCGCCTGCCCGGACTGCGATCAGTTGGTGCGCGACGTCACCCCGTCGGGTGCCGGCGGCTGGATCATTTGCCCGCGTTGCATGGCGCCGCTTTACCGGGATGGCCCGAACAATCTGGAGCGGGCGCTGGCGCTGGCGGTGACGGCGATCATTCTGCTGCTGGTGGCCAATCTCTTTCCGGTGATCGGGATGGCGTTTCAGGGCTTGCGGGTCGAAACGACCGTCCTTGGTGCCGCCTGGCAGCTTTGGCGGATGGAGATGCCATTCGTCGCGGTATTGGTGGTGCTGACCATCGTGCTGGTGCCGGCGCTGGAGGCGCTGGCGATTACCTGGGTGGTTGCCCACCTGTGGGCCGGGCGCCGGCCGCCGGGTTTTGTGGCGATCTTTCGCGGGCTGCAACTGGCGCATCCTTGGACGATGCTGGAAGTGTTCATGCTGGGTGTGCTGGTGGCTCTGGTCAAGCTGTCGCATTCGGCGGACATTCTGCCGGGGCTGGCCATCGGCGCGTTTACGGCACTGATGTTCGTTTTCGCGGCGCTGGCCTCGACGCTGGATCAGCGGGCGCTGTGGCAGTCGTGGGAGACGGCCCGGTGAGGCGGTTCAACAGCCAGGCCAGGCGCTTCAACCGGGCGACCTGCTCGCTATGCGGCCAGCTCGGTAGCCTGGATGAGGGGGGGCACTGCTTGCGTTGCGGCCAGCGCCTGCATTTTCGCCGGGTGGATAGTCTGAGCCGGACCTGGGCGCTGCTGGTGGCGGCCTACCTGCTTTATCTGCCGGCCAATCTGCTGCCGATCATGGAAACCCGCAAGCTGTACAACGTCCAGATCGATACGATCATGAGCGGCGTCGTCTATCTGTGGACCACCGGGGCGAAGATGCTGGCCACCATTGTTTTCCTGGCCAGCATCGTGGTGCCGCTGCTCAAACTGCTCTCGCTGACCTTGCTGGCGATCAGCGTTCAGCTCAAGGTACGCTGGCAGCCCTTGCCGAGAACCCGTCTGTACCGTTTCCTGGAGCGGATCGGCCGCTGGTCGATGCTCGATATTTATGTGGTGACCCTGCTGGTGGCCGTGGTGCAGAGCGAATCGCTGGCCAGGGTGACGCCGGGGGGTGCGGTCGTGGCGTTCGGGGCGGTGGTTGTCCTGACCATGCTGGCGACCCTGTCCTTCGATCCCCGGTTGATCTGGGATGCCTTGTCGGAGCCGAAAAAGGAACAACAATAAAGTGACATCAAGAACCGACGATTTGCTGAACGTGGATATCCCCCCTCCGGCCCGCAAGCCGGCGCGGCGACTGACCTGGATCTGGGTGGTGCCGCTGATTGCCTTGTTGATCGGCGTGCTGCTGGCGGCCCAGGCGATCCTGGCGCAAGGCCCGGAGATCACGCTGACGTTTGCCCAGGCCGAGGGGCTGGAGGTCAACAAGACGCGCATCAAGTACAAGGATGTCGATCTCGGCATCGTCAAGTCGATTTCGTTGAGTGACGACCATCGTTCGGTGCTGGTCAAGGCGCAGATCGACAAGCAGGCCGAGAGCCTGATGGTCGATGACAGCCGGTTCTGGGTGGTGCGGCCGCGTGTTGCCGCGGGCACGGTTTCCGGCCTCGGTACCTTGCTCTCCGGTGCCTATATTGCGGTTGATCCGGGAACATCCTCCGACAAGCGGCGTGAGTTCCGCGGTCTAGACGAGGTGCCGCTGGTTACCTCCGATACGCCGGGCAAGCCCTTCCTGCTGGTCGCGCGGGATCTTGGCTCGCTGGATATCAGTTCGCCGGTGTATTTCCGCCGCATTCAGGTCGGGCGGGTGGTTTCCTACGCCATGCGCGAAGATGGCAAGGGGGTGGATGTGCGCGTTTTCATCGACGCGCCCTACGACAAGTTCGTCGTTGCCGGCTCCCGCTTCTGGCACGCCAGCGGCATTGATTTTTCCTTCGACGCCAACGGGGCATCGCTGAATACGCAATCCCTGGTCAGTCTGGCGCTGGGGGGCGTTGCATTTTCGACGCCGGAAACGGCTCTCAATGGCGAGGAGGTGCCGGCTGCGGCGCCCCATTACACGCTGTACCGAAACCAGGCGGCTGCGCAGCACACGCCGGAGGCGGTCATCGAAAAGTTCGTGCTGCATTTTCGCGAGTCGGTCCGCGGGTTGACGGTCGGCGCCCCGATCGATTTTCGCGGCATCACCGTCGGTGAGGTGACCCATATCGATTTCGCACAGGACCAAAAGAGCACCGACTTTTCGATTGCCGTCGACATCGACCTTTACCCGCAACGCCTTACCCGCCGGGGCAAAGGCGGCAAGCCGGGCCGGCTGACGCCAAAAGTCACCCATCAGGCGCTCGATCAGATGGTGGCCAAGGGGCTGCGCGCCCAGTTGCAAACCGGCAATCTGCTCACCGGCCAGCGCATTATCGGGCTGGATTTTTTCCCCAACGTGAGCAACGGGCAGATCAACTGGCAGGCGGCGATTCCCGAGTTGCCGACCCAGCCGGGCGTGCTTGATTCGCTGCAGCAACAGCTGGAAAAGACCGTCAAGGTACTGCAGAGCACGCTGATCAGCGCCGACAAGCTGCTGGTCCGGGTGGATGGCGAATTGGTGCCCGAGCTGAGCCGGACCCTGCAGGATGCGCGGAAGACGCTGGACAAGGCCAACCAGGTGCTGGCCGACGATTCGCCGCTGCAAGGCCGGGTCGACGACACCCTGCGCGAAGTCAGTCTGGCTGCCCGTTCGGTCAGGCATCTCGCCGATCTGCTCGAACGCCAGCCGGAAGCGCTGTTGATGGGTAAAAAGGACCAAAAATGATGTGTTTTCGACGCCTCGTTGCCGTAGTGTTTGCCGCCGTGCTGACGGCCTGTGCGACACCCCTGCCCACGGTTTACTACACGCTGAATGGCGACCCGTTGCCCGGCGGCGGCCAGGGCAGCCCGAGCATTGTCGTGCTGCCGGCGGCCTTGCCGGAACTGCTCGACCGGCCGCAATGGGTGCTGCAGGCCAATGATGGCCAGGTGGCGATCAAGGAAAGCCGGCGCTGGGCAGAGCCGCTGCGCAATGAAATTTCCCGCGTCGTCGCCGGCGAGCTCGGCCGTCTGCTCGATTCTGCGCGGGTGCTGGCCCCGAATGGCGGCTCGGAATTTCAGGCCGACTATCGCTTGCGACTGGATGTGCAGCTCGTCGATGCGACGCTGGGCAAGGGCGTTGCCATCGATGTCTTCTGGCGACTGGAGCCGGCGAAGGGCAAGCCGCTGACCGGTCGCAGCCAGCTGCATGAGGCGGCCGAAGGTGTCGGCGAAGCAGCCTACGAGCAGTTGCTGGCCGCCGAACGCAGGGCGCTACAGCGGGTTGCCAAGGATATTGCGGCTGAAATCAGGCACTAAGCGCCCAATCGCTGATCGCGCGGGGCTGTTGGCAGAATGCTACGGTCGGTCGGAAAAAACGGCCAAAATCAGAATTTTGCTCAGACCATCTTGCCGGCAGCGGGCGGCAGGTAGCCTGCTGCCAGCGCCGTGAAGGCGTCGATTTCATGTTGCACCCAGGCGGCATCGCGGCCGAGTTCGCCGGCAACGACGCGTGAAATTTCATTGCGCAGCGGCT
>CAIXSK010000258.1 GCA_903922075.1 uncultured beta proteobacterium
CGACAACTCGTCGTAGAGGCGACCTTCAATCCACCGGTATTCCACCTCGTTGGTCTGGAAATCCTCGCTGAAGCCCTCGTTGAAAACGACCGGGACCAGCGGCAGGCCGGCGTATTTCGCGAAGGCAAAGTAATCGATGTTTTCCAGGCCGAGATCGTCGAGCCGGCGCTTGGCGCTGAGCGGCCGACCGCCCGCCGCATTGAGGACCAGCGCGCCGGCCGGAATTTCCTGCGAGCGGATGACCGGCCGGCCGAGCCAGCTGGCCTCGGGATAAAAGTCATCGACGAAGCCGGCCAGATCAACATGTCTGGCCACCGCTTCGGCATAGACATTGCGCCCGAGCAGGTACTTCGGCCGCGGACCGTCGGCCAGGAATTCGGTGCAGAAGCGCTGCGCCGCCGCGGCGCGCTCCGCCTCTCCGGGCAGCGAGAGAATCACGCTCCGGTCTCCACCGTGGCCCAGCACCGATTGGCCGACGAATCGGCAATCGCTTCGAGAACGCGCAAGCCCTGCAGCGCGTCCTCGATGCCGAAAACGTATTCGCCGGCCACCGACTGCCCGGCAAGATGCGCCGCCAGCGCATCGGCCGTGTCGCAGTAGTAGTTGGCGAAGGCCTCGACGAAGCCCGCCGGGTGACCGACCTTGAAGCGCGCGTAGCGCCCCTGGTTGGCCACCTTGATATCGCGACTGGCCCGGTCGACCACCGACTTGGTGCCGTAATGGTCGGTCAGCGTCAGGTATTCCGGGTTCTCCTGCACCCACTCAGCGGCGCCCTGCTCGCCGAACAGCCGCAGCTTCAAGCCGTTGCGGTAGCCGAGCGCAGTCTTGCTGTACCAGATATTGCAGTTCAGGTTGTTGGTGTAGCGGGCGAGACAGGACACGTTGTCGACGACCTGCCCGAAGTTGCCGTAGGTATTGCTGGTCGCCACCACCTCGACCGGCGTCTCGTCAGTCAGGAAGCGGACCATCATGTGCAGATGCACGCCAAGGTCCAGCGAAATGGTCGGCACCCGGCCGTCGCGCAAGCGCCACGCCTGCGGCACCAGCGGCGAGCCGTCGTTACCGAACCGGGCGAAGCCGTCCTGCGGCATTTCGACATGGATCTGCTCGATCTTGCCGAAGCGGCCGTCGGCCACCATCTGCCGCAATTCCCGCAACATCGGGTAGCCGGTGTAGTTATAGGTCACCGCCAGGAAACCGCCGTGGTCAGCCAGTTGCCGCTGGATCGCCAGCGCTTCGGCGCTCGACGTAGCCAGCGCCTTCTCGCAGATGACCGGCAACCCGGCGCCCAAGCAACGCAAAACCTGCGTCTCATGCTGGTTGGTCGGCGTCAGCACGACCAGTGCGTCGATCTGCCCGGCCTGGCGGTCGAGCAACTCATCGAGACTGGCGCTGACCTGCGCCGGATCAAGGCCATACTGGATGGCCGAGTCACGATTGGCTTCCGGGTGACGACTGAAGCAGCCGCCAACCAGTTGGAAACGCTGGTCCATCTCGACCGCGACACGATGCACCCGACCGACCGCCGAGTTGTACGCCCCGCCGAGGAAGGCCACGCGTAGCCGGTCAGGCGGGGTTTGATGGTGCTGGCTCAAGATGGCTTTCCTTCGCAAAGGGAGGCACCGGACAAGGGGTGCGGATAGAGGGTGACAAACTCGGCCAGCCGCGGACTATGTTCCAACATCGCATCGGCGCTGGAAAATTCGGCGAAGACGATGGCCAGCTTGTCGAAGGGTGCCGGCGACAGAACCTCGCCGCTGTTCTTCAGCGGCACGATGCGCACCTCGGCATTGGGCACCCGGCAGGCGAATTCGTAGCTGACCAGCTTCCGGTCGGTCGAGATGGTATGCCGGCCGACCGGTCTGACCTGTTCCGCCGTCCAGGCCGCCGGCAAGTCCTCGCCGATGAAGGGACGAACGAAGAAATCGGCATAGGGCACACCGGTCGACAACTCGACCAGATGTCCATAAAGATCGCCCGGGCAACGCCGCATGCACTCGATAATCCAGAAATTCTCGCCGTCGCAGATGAACTGGGTGTGGAGCAGGCCATCGGCCAGCCCGAGCACCTCGACCAGCCGCGTCATCTCGGCCCGCACGGCAGCCTGCAGCGCCAACGACAGCGACGACGGGTGATGCGAGCAATTCACCTGGTACGGATAGACCGTGCAGAATTCATCGACGAAGAAATCTGCCGCTATGGCCTGCTGGCGAATGAAAGCCGAGTGGCTGAACAGGCGACCATCAACGAACTCCTCGATGACCGCTTCGCCCGAGCGCGAGGCCTGCTGCGCCGCGATCAAGGCCGCCGATAACGCTGCAGCATCGCCGATCTTGCTGACGCCGCGACCGCTGAAACTGTCGACCGGCTTGACCAGCAAGGGAAAGCGCAGACCCTCGACATCCACCGTGCCGCCCACACTCAGGCGACGCGACCGCGGACTGTGGAAATCATCTCTTTCCATCACCTCGCGAAAGGCATTCTTGGTGTGCAGGATGTTCGCTACCGGATAGCGATCGAAGCCGGCAAAACCCAAGCACTCAGCCACCCAGGCGCAGGACATGTAGGAAAAATCATTGCAGGTCGGCACCAGATAGTCGAAATGCTCGGCCTCAGCCAGGGCCAGCAAGGCGTCGCGATCCGAGTAATCGATATAGAAGGACTGGTCGGCGTACTGGTGACAAGGATCGGCTGAGGCGCTGCCGCAAACCGAGACATGATGCCCGCGCTTCTTCAGTTCGAAAAAGATCGGCGCGGCGCTAAAACTGCTACCGACGAGAAGGACGCGTTTTGTCATGTCATTTGAAGTTTCGCGGGGACTTGTCCGGGTAGCGGCTTCAATCCATTGTTTGATTGGGTGGCGTAGGATAGCATCCCCCGCGAAGTGGTTGTATCACGGGGCGCTGACGGCTTTTTCCCCAAGCCCGGGCAGGTCACAATCTTCGTCGAGATCAGGAATCCGCACATCCCATGTCACTCAACAATCTCCCGCTCGTCAGCTTTGCCATTCCCAGCTACAACCACGAGAAATACGTCGGCGCCATGCTCGACTCCTGCCTGGCGCAGACTTATCCGAATATCGAGATCGTCATCGTCGACGACGCCTCACCCGACAGTAGCCGGCAGATCATCGAAGACTATGTTCGCCGCTATCCGGGCATCGTCCGCGCCGAATTCAACGCCACCAATCTCGGGCCTGCACTGACAGCCCGCAAGGCGGTGCGCCTGACCCGCGGCGAGTTCATTGCCGGCATCGGCTCCGACGACGTCTCGCTGCCCCACCGCATCGCTGCCGGCATGGAACTGCTGCTCGCCAATCCGAACCTCGGCGCAGTCTTCTCCAAGGCCGGGATCATCGACGAAACCGGCCGCACCATCGATTCGCCGATCGCCGATGTTTTCAACTGCCAGTACGACGACATCCGTTGGCGCCTGCTGGCCGGCAACTTCCTGTGCGGACCGTCGATGCTGGTGCGCGGCGACCTCGTGCGCAAGGTTTCGCCCAACCCCAGTCTCGGCTATGTCGAGGACTTCGACCAGTGCCTGCGCATCCTCGACACCCACGAATTGCTGCGCGTCGACGACGTCTGGGTCAAATACCGCAGCCATGGCAAGAACCTGAGCGTCCATACCCAGAATACTGTCCCGTTTGCCGGCAATTACGAAACGGCAATCAGCATCCTGAGCGCCATTGAGCGCTGGCCCCTGGACAAGCTGTTCAGCTTCCAGGCGCCCCCGGGCAGCGTCGAATACCGGCAGGAAATCGCCGAGGCCCATTGCCAGCTGGCCGAACATTGCATCCGGACGGACGACACCCTGTTCGACCGTCCTTTCCTGCTGACCAGCGAAGCCTATCGCCAACTGCTGATCGCCACCGAAAACGATCCGCAAAATGAACGTGCAGCCACGTTGCTCGCCGAAGTCTGGAATCGACTGGGCGACCATCCGCGAGCCCAGGGCAAGAAACCGATTTCCTTCGTCGACTGGCAGGAGCAGCAGGGCGGGACCGATGACGCCGCCGACCAGGGGCCGCGCTATGCTTCACGGCGGCCGCCCGTCACCTTTGACGAGGCCTACGCCCGCTGGCAGCAAGGCCGTTATTTCGTCCCCGGCGACACCGCAATGATCGAGGCCGCCATCGCCCGATGGACGCACGTCCCGAAAATTCATCTCGTCATGCGCTTGGCGCCGGGGCATGAAACGCTACTGGCTGACACCCTGGACAGCCTGATCCAGCAGCTCTACGGCGAATGGCATCTGGATGTCGTGACGACCCTACCCAGTCCCGACGGCCTCGACGAGCTACCGTGCATCGGCTGGCATACCCTGGGCAACGCCGGCGAAACCAAGGAGGCCATCGATTTTCTGGCCACGGCCAGACGCTTCGACTGGCTTCTCGAAATCCCTGCCGGCGCCCGGCTCGACCCGCTCTGCCTGTGGCGACTGGCCACGCAGGCGACCGAACAGCCTGACGCCCGGGCGTTCTTCGTCGATGACGACTGCTCCGACAACACGGGCAAGCACCACAGCCCGCGTTTCAAGCCGGGATGCAACCCTGCCGCCCTCCAATCGGCCGATCTGGCCGGCCCCGTCTGCCTGCGCCACGATGCCTGGCTGGCGACCGGCGGCGCCAGCCAACACGAAGGCAGCCCGTGGTTCGGCCAGTTGCTGCGCGTTGCCGACCATTTCGGCTGGGCCGCGATCAAGCATATTCCCGACATCCTGATCAGCTACCCCGGCGCCTTCCCCAGCGACCCGGAGTCTTGCCTGAACGGACTTTTCGACAGTTTCCGGGCCAAGGGGATAGACGGGGAAATCGTCCCGACCGGCGGCCAAAGCTGGGGCATCCGCTTCCCGCTGGGCGCCCCCCCGAAGATCACCGTCGCCATCGTTTCCGGAGGGCAGCTTGATTTGCTGTCGCGCTGCCTCGACAGCATCGTCGCCAAAACCCGCTACCCGGACTTTGAAATCGTCATCGCCCTCGGTGCGACCGACGACGACCCCGACCTGAACGACTGGTTGTCGGAGATTCAGCAAAGATCGTCACCCAGGATCACCGTCGCCCGCAGTGCCGGAAACTACGCAGCGAACTGCAACGCAGCCGTCAAGGCTGCCGCCAACGAATTGGTCACGCTGATCCGCGAGGAAGCGGTGGTCATCCAGGCCAACTGGCTGGAAGAACTGGCCCGGAGCTGCCTGCAGCCGGACATCGTCGGTGCCGCCCCCCGCTTGATCGCCCCCGGCGGCGGCCTGATCCAGAACGCCGGCAATGTCCTGGGGCTGAAAGGCATCGTCGGCTCGCCCTACGAAGACAAAGCCAAGCTCGGCGACCCCGGCTACCTCGACGGTCTGCTGGTCGCCCGCGACGTCAGCGCCATGCCGGCCGCCTGCATGATGATCCGCAAAACGGCCTACATGGCGATTAATGGCATGGATGAAACCGACCTCGGCAACCATTTGGCCGAAGTCGACCTCTGCCAGAAATTGCGCCGCAACCATCAACGCCTGATTTTTCAACCGCTGGCCACGGTCGTCTATGACGGCTCGGCAGAACTGATGATTGTCGGCGACATTGAGCAGCAAATCCGGCTGAAACAGGCCGAATCCCATGCAACACGCTCATTCCTCGAACGCTGGCGGGCAAATGCTACGGTCGATGCCTACTGGAACCCAAATCTGTCCCTGGCCGAAGCTATCCCCACACTGGAAACGGATTTCCGACCGCAGTGGCAATTCCTGCCCTCCGCCGCCCCCCGCTTCCTGGTCCGTCCGCTGACCAACGGCCAAGGGACCTTCCGCGTCACCGCCCCTTTGCGGGCGCTGCGCAAGGCCGGCCTGGCCAGTGAATGCATCTGGAACCAGGAGGGCCCCCGGGAACCAAGCAACGCCGAACTGATACGCCTGGCCCCCGACAGCGTGATCGTGCAGCATTACGTCCATGATCGATTCCTCGCCGCACTTCAATCATGGAATGAGTTGCCGGATCGGCCCTTTATTGTTTACGCGATGGACGATCTGCTCACCGACATGGCGGAAAGCAACCCCCTGCGCAGGAACATTCCCGCCAACAGCCGGGCCCGCCTGAAGTACGCCTTCGAACGCTGCGACCGACTGGTGGTGTCTACCGAATTCCTGGCCGACGCCTATCGCCACATGATTGCCGACATCAAGGTCGTCCCCAATCGACTGGAACAGGACATCTGGCTTCCTCTAAACAGCCAACGGCGCACCAGCACCAGACCGCGAATCGGCTGGGCCGGCGGAACCACCCATCACGGCGACCTGGTCTTGCTCAAGGAAATCATCGGGCAAACCCGGAACGAAGCCGACTGGGTTTTCTTCGGCATGTGCCCCGACGAGATTCGCCCGCTGATCGCCGAGTTTCATCCATTTGCCGAGTTCAGCGAATATCCGGCACTGCTGGCCGGACTGAATCTGGACATCGCCGTCGCGCCATTGGCCCAGATTCCTTTCAACCAAGGCAAGAGCAATTTGCGCCTTCTTGAATATGGCGTTCTTGGCATTCCTGTCGTATGCACCGATATCGACCCCTACCGCGACAGCCCGGCCTGTTGCGTTCCGAATACGGCCAGCGCCTGGGTTCAGGCACTGCGGGAAAGAATTCATGACGCCGACGGCCGAGAGCGCGAAGGAGACAATCTTCGTCGCTGGGTGCATCAGGGATATCTTCTTGAGAACCATATGGATCAGTGGCTTGCCGCCCACCTCCCGAGCCGGAAATAATCTCCTAGAAAAGTATCAAAAATTCCCTAAAGTATTTTTTGTGGCTGCCGTAATAGAACTTGTCAGCGAATTAATCGCCGTACAGCAGGGGTGGCAAAAGGCCGAAGGGGCCGGTAGCCGGTCCCAAGTACCAACTTTCGAGGAGAGTCAAAATGGCATCGACAATCAACACCAACACCTATTCGCTCAACGCACAGCGCAACCTGAACAAGAACTCCCTGGGTCTGGCTTCCGCACTTGAGCGTCTGTCCTCCGGTCTGCGCGTCAATTCTGCCAAGGACGACGCCGCCGGTCTGGCCATCGGTATGGACATGGATAAAGCGGCCCGCTCCATTTCGGCCAGCATCCGCCAGTCCTCCGACAATATTTCCAAGGCTCAGGTTGCTGACGGCGCCCTCGCCGTGGTCGGTGACATCGCCCAGCGTATCTCCGAACTGGTCAGCCAGCGCAGCAACACCAACCTGACCTCGACGCAACAGGGTTACATCGACACGGAAATCACCAGCCTGGTAACCGCCGCCGGTACCGTGCAAACCAACGCCACCTTCAACGGCTCGGCTTCCTTCACCTCGATCTCGGTGACCTCGTCCAACGTTGCCACCGCTCTGTCCAGCATCGCTTCCCTGCGTGCGACCCAGGGTGCGACGATGAACACGGAAGAGTTCAACATCCAGTCGTACCAGGTTAACTACGAAAACACGATGGCCGCCCGCAGCCGCATCATGGACGCCGACTTCGCCGAAGAAACTTCGCGCCTGTCTCGCTACCAGATCCTCCAGCAGGCTGGTACCGCGATGGTTTCGCAAGCCAATGCCATTCCGCAGAACGTGCTCTCCCTCCTGCGTTAATATTTGATGCCATGGCTCAGTGGAGGCGCAGGCCTTGCGCCTCTTCTGATTAGGAGCCAAAAATGAGTATTGAATCGATTTCAGGCAGCATTGGCGCCCAACGGCCGCCACTTCAGGATGGGGCTTCATCGCGCCCGGTGGAGAACCTGCAGCGGGCGGCCCCCAAAAGACCGGAAGAAGTGGTGCCGGCTGAAAGCCAAGCGAACGCGGCAACCAGTCAACGGTCGAAGAATGAACAACCAGCCGTCGAAGCGGCTGTCCAGCAGATCGCCGATTTTGTAAATAAAACCCGGCCGGAATTAAGTTTCTCGGTTGACGAGGCATCCGGCGTCCGAGTTGTTAGAATTATCGATACGACGACGAAGGAAGTCATACGCCAATATCCTTCGGAAGAAGCAATCCAGCTAGCACAGGCATTGGACAAGCTGCAGGGATTGCTCGTGAGGGACCAGGCCTGACTGTTTCATAGGAGGTAAGCGCGATGGCAACTACCAGTTCATTGGGTATCGGCACAGGCGTCGACCTGCAATCCATGCTTACCAAGTTGATGGCTGCCGAGCGGGCGCCAATCGACGCCCTGACCACGCGCATCACGACTGCCAACAGCAAGATCTCGCTGTACGGCACCCTGAAGTCCAAACTGGACGCCCTGAAAACGGCCGCCGACACACTGCAGTTCCCGTCGCGCCTGTCGGCGATCACGGCCACCTCCAGCGACACCACGGTGCTTGGCGCCACCGCGGATTTCACCGCGTCGACCGGCAGCTACGCAGTCACTGTGACCCAGATGGCCACGGCCCAGAAAAGCTTTTCCCAGGCCTACGACGTCGGCACTACCTTCGGGCAGGGAACGCTCGACTTCGTCGTCGGCGGCACGCCCCACTCAATCGATCTGACCGACCAGAG
>CAIXSK010000259.1 GCA_903922075.1 uncultured beta proteobacterium
ACGATGTGCGCGAGGAATTCGTCCGCGACTTCGTTTTCCCGATGTTCCGCGCCAACACCGTTTACGAAGGCGAGTACCTGCTCGGCACCTCGATTGCCCGGCCGCTGATCGCCAAGCGCCTGGTCGAGATTGTCAATGAAACCGGCGCCGACGCCATCTGCCACGGCGCCACCGGCAAGGGCAACGATCAGGTCCGCTTCGAACTCGGCGCCTACGCGCTGAAGCCGGGCATCAAGGTCATCGCGCCGTGGCGCGAGTGGGACCTGATGTCGCGCGAGAAGCTGATGGCCTATGCCGAGAAGCACGGCATCGAAATCGACATGAAGCACAAGAAGGGTGGCTCGCCCTACTCGATGGACGCCAACCTGTTGCACATCTCCTACGAAGGCCGTCACCTGGAAAACCCTGCGGCCGAAGCCGAGGAGTCGATGTGGCGGTGGACCGTGTCGCCGGAAAAGGCGCCGAACAAGGCCGAGTACCTCGACCTCGAATTCGCCCAGGGTGACGTCGTCGCGATCAACGGCAAGAAGATGAAGGCCCACGAAGTGCTCGGCACGCTGAATGAAATCGGCGGCAAGCACGGCATCGGCCGTCTCGACCTCGTCGAGAACCGCTATGTCGGCATGAAGTCGCGCGGCTGCTACGAAACCCCGGGCGGCACCATCCTGCTGCGCGCCCACCGCGCCATCGAGTCGGTGACCCTGGACCGCGAAGTCGCCCACCTCAAGGACGACCTGATGCCGCGCTACGCCAGCCTGGTGTACAACGGCTACTGGTGGAGCCCGGAGCGCAAGGCGCTGCAGGTGCTGATCGACCACACCCAGCAGACGGTCAATGGCACCGTTCGCCTCAAGCTGTACAAGGGCAATGTGATCGTCGTCGGCCGTGATTCAGCGACCGATTCGCTGTTCGACTCGACCATCGCCACCTTCGAGGACGACGCCGGTGCCTACGACCAGCGCGATGCCGGTGGCTTCATCAAGCTGAACGCCCTGCGCATGCGTATTGCGGCCAATCTGGCGGCGAAGAAAGCCGGCAAGCCGGCGGTGAAGAAGGCTGCGCCGGCCAAGGCCGAGGCCAAGCCGGCTGCCAAAAAGGCAGCGGCCAAGCCGGTGGTCAAGAAGGTCGCAGCCAAGGCCGTTGTCGCCAAGGTTGCGGCAAAGCCCTCGGCCAAGAAGGCTCCGGCTAAGGCGGCCGCCAAGAAGAAGGGCTAAGCGATGGAAGGCGGCACCGTATTCGGGTTCAACGAAGAACAGATCGCGGATTTCTTCTCGACCTGGGGCGTTGCGGCCTTCATCATCTTCATGCTGTTCATCATCGGCGAGATCGCCTGGAAGTCCAAGGCCGGCAAGACGGGCACCTTCGTGCTCTTCTTCGTGCTGGCCTTCGGCATGATCGGGTTCATTGCCAAATCAGTCATTCAGAAACTCTGGGGTATTTAAATGTCGCAATACGACAACGTTTCCGTGGTCAAGAAGGCCAATGTTTATTTTGACGGCAAGTGCGTCAGCCACACCGTGGTGCTGGCCGACGGAACCAAGAAGACGGTCGGCGTGATCCTGCCGTCCAGCCTGACCTTCAACACCGGCGCGCCGGAAATCATGGAAGGCGTCGGCGGCTCCTGTCGCGTCAAGCTCAAGGGCGAGAGCGAATGGACGACCTGGGGCGAAGGCCAGTCCTTCAACGTGCCGGGCAATTCCTCCTTCGAGATTTCGGTTGCCGAGGGCGACGCCTACCATTACGTCTGCCACTTCGGGTAATCGCCATGCCGAGCTTTGACTTCACCTCCGAGGCGGACATGGTGGCGT
>CAIXSK010000260.1 GCA_903922075.1 uncultured beta proteobacterium
CATCGTCTATCTCGACTGCATCCACGTCAAAGTCAGGGATGGCAGTGTTCGGGTCAAGGCGGTCTATCTGGCCATTGGCATCAACATGGCCGGCGAGAAGGAAGTACTCGGCCTGTGGATCGCGCAGACCGAAGGCGCCAAGTTCTGGTTGCAGGTGGTGACCGAACTGAAGAACCGCGGCGTGCAGGATGTCTTTATCGCCTGCGTCGATGGCCTGAAGGGGTTTCCGGAAGCCATTGAGGCGGTCTATCCCCATGCTGCTGTTCAGTTGTGCATCGTCCATTTGGTGCGACATAGCCTGAACTATGTGTCGTGGAAAATGCGACCGGAGGTTGCGGCTGACCTCAAGCGGATTTACACCTGTGCCACCGCTGACGAGGCTGAGCAGAGGCTGGGCGAGTTCGAGGATAAATGGGATGACGCCTATCTGCCGATCAGCCAGTCCTGGCGGCGCAACTGGCCGAGAATCATCCCGTTCTTCGATTACCCGCCGGAAATTCGCAAAGTGATTTACACGACGAATGCCATCGAGTCGGTGAATATGAGCCTGCGGAAAATCACCAAGAACCGGGGCTCGTTTCCGAGCGATGAGGCCCTACTGAAATTGTTCTACCTGGCCCTGCGCAATATCAGCCAGAAATGGAGCATGCCGATTCGGGATTGGAAAGCAGCGCTGACTCGCTTTACCATCCAGTTCGAGGAACGGATCAACAGCCTTTAACCCAATCCCCGTTTACACAAAATTCCGGACACCCTCATTTGTGATACGAATCGGGACATACGCAGTGGTGTCGGTAGTGCATCACAAGCGATTCTTAGAGCGCATAAAGGCGTCCAGCTTGTTTCGGCGCTCTGTACTACTCCATTCTGGAAGGCTGAAGTATTCGTTACAGGACCGGATTCGTATGATGTCAGCCTAGAGAGCATGCCTTTGGACGAATGGAAAGAGGCAGAACAACAATGCGGAGTCGAAACTGCATAGCTATCAACGGGAGGGCTTCGGCCCTCCCTGTTACAATAATTGGTTATGTAATCAGCAGGACATTCCGACTGTAATCACTTTTGACATCAGCGAAAGTCGAAGTCGTGAAAACCCGCATGAATAAAGGCATTTCAGTTATGAGTAAAAATCATCTGGTTATTTTCGATACGACACTGCGTGACGGTGAGCAGAGCCCCGGCGCGTCGATGACCAAGGAAGAAAAGATCCGCGTTGCCCGCCAGTTGGAAAAGATGCGGGTCGATGTGATCGAGGCTGGTTTTGCGGCCGCTTCGCCCGGCGATTTCGATGCCATTCAGGCGATTGCGCAGACGATCAAGGATTCGACGGTGTGCTCGCTGGCGCGGGCCAGCGAAAACGATATCCGACGTTCCGGCGAGGCGATCCGGCCGGCCAAGTCGGGGCGAATTCACACTTTCATCGCCACTTCACCGATCCACATGGAGAAAAAGCTTCGCATGTCGCCGGACCAGGTCGTCGAGCAGGCGATCAAGGCGATCGGCTGGGCGCGCGAATATACCGACGATATCGAGTTCTCGGCCGAGGATGCCGGGCGTTCGGAGCTGGATTTCCTTTGCCGCATCTTCGAGGAAGTGATCAAGGCCGGCGCGACGACGATCAACGTACCGGATACCGTCGGCTACAACATTCCCTTCCAGTACGCCGAGACCATGCGCCAGTTGATCGAGCGGGTGCCGAATTCGGACAAGGTGGTCTGGTCGGTGCACTGCCACAACGACCTCGGGCTGGCGGTTGCCAATTCGCTGGCCGCGGTGTTGGCCGGGGCGCGGCAGGTAGAATGTACGATCAACGGACTGGGCGAGCGGGCCGGTAACGCCTCGCTGGAAGAAATCGTTATGGCGGTGCGGACCCGCGCCGATGTCTTCCCGGTCGAGACGCGGATCGATACGACGCAGATCGTGCCGGCGTCGAAACTGGTGTCGCAGATTACCGGCTACCCGGTGCAACCGAACAAGGCGGTGGTCGGCGCCAATGCCTTCGCGCACGAGTCTGGCATCCACCAGGATGGCGTGCTGAAGCATCGCGAAACCTACGAGATCATGCGCGCGCAGGATGTCGGCTGGAGCCAGAATAAGCTCGTCCTCGGCAAGCATTCGGGTCGCAACGCCTTCAAGACCCGCCTGCAGGAACTGGGGATCGAACTGGACAGCGACGAGGCGCTGAATGCCGCCTTTGCCCGCTTCAAGGAACTGGCCGATCGCAAACACGAAATCTTCGACGAAGACCTGCATGCCCTGGTCTCGGATGAGGTCGTGACGCCGGAACAGGAACATTACAAGCTGCTCTACTCGCATGTCTGTTCGGAAACCGGCGAAATGCCGCACGCCAAGGTGATACTCAGTGTCGGCGGCGTCGAGCACAAAGGCGAGGCGGATGGCGGCGGGCCGGTCGATGCGACCTTCAAGGCGATCGAAAGTATTGTCGCCAGTGGTGCCGAACTGCTGCTTTATTCGGTCAATGCGATCACCACTGGCACCGACGCCCAGGGCGAGGTCACCACGCGCTTGTCCAAGGCCGGTCGCATCGTCAATGGCAACGGCGCCGATACCGACATCGTGATCGCCTCGGCTCGTTCCTACCTGAATGCCCTGAACCGCCTGCATTCGTCGCTGGATAAGGTCAAGGCGCAAGGCGACGTCTGATTCGCCGGCGCCCTGGAAAAGCCGCTTCAGTTCGACTGGGCGGCTTTTTCTTCTTTGGGAGAGCGGGTGGCGCGGACGTACAGGATCGCCGAGACGAACACCATCAGCGCCAGCGCTGTTTCGCCGACCGCCAGCCAGCGCGACAGCCCGCTGTCGCTGGTGGCACGCAGCAGACCTTCCATCAGATAAAACTGGATGAACAGCGACAGCCACTTGTAGGTGTAGCGCTTGCCGCGCAGGATGCCGAACAGGGCGGGCAGCAGGAAAGCCGCCTTCAGTGTCATCCACGAGCCGCCGGGTTTGAGCGGGGCCAGCCAGCCCTCCCAGGCCAGGCAAAGGAAGATCAGCGCAATGAGGCTGGCGCTGGCGGCGATCTGGTAGCGGGTAAATGTCACGGTCGGCTCGTTTTTTTGGCCAAAAATGCAATATGCCCGGTTGGCGAATGTGCAGATCCGGCGTGGCCGGAACGGAGGGGGAGAATATCTGGCATGGTCGGCTATTATACGGCCCCATGCCATTGCCCTCCCGAACCCGCAACCGTCGCGCGAAACAGACCGGTACCCTGACCATCTTTCGTCGCTTTCACAGCGAGAACATGATGCAGACCAGTTCGGCGCTGGCCTTCACAACGCTGATGGCCCTCGTGCCGCTGGTCGCTGTCGTACTCTCGGTGGCGCATGCCGTGCCCTTCCTCGATATGCTGGTGGCGCGGCTCGATCTGCTGATTCGCGAAGCCCTGCTGCCGACTGGGGCTGCTGGAGCCATTGCCGGCAATATCGGGAAGTTCTCGCAAAAGGCCCGGCAATTGACGCTGGCCGGCATCGCCGTGCTTGGCGTGACGGCTTTCCTTCTGATGAACACCATCGAGCGGGCTTTCAATCACCTCTGGCAGGTCAAGCCGCGGCCGTTACTGGCCCGCCTGCGTCTCTACGCCTTCGTGATGGCCGTCTGGCCTTTCGTCCTGGGGGCGGTGGCTGGCGCCATGTCGTTTGCCGTGACCACATCGCTGGGCTTGTTCGACGAGCCTGTCTGGTTTCGCCGCATGGCACTCAAAGGAGTTGCCGTGTTGCTCCTCGGGCTGTTCATTTCCTTTCTGTATTACGCCGTGCCGAATGCCGAGGTATCGCGACGTGGGGCGCTGACCGGCGGCATATTTGCGACGCTGGCTTTCGCCGTGATGCAGAAAATCTTCGAAACATTTCTGGTCAGTTCGGCGATGCTCAAGAGCATCTACGGGGCCTTCGCAGTCTTCCCGGTCTTCCTGGTCTGGCTGCATTTTTCCTGGGCCGTCGTCCTGTTCGGCGGCCTGATCGCCGCTAGTGTGTCTCGTCCGGCGAAACGCTGAAAATCTCGATGCTGTTGGTCTGTTCGTCGAGGCGGGTGGCCTGCACCTCGCGAATCTCCAGGTTGTCTTCCTCGACGATGACGATGATGCGCCGGGTGTTTTCCTTGAACAGGCCGGTCGGCACGATCAGCGACTGGGCCGGGCGCAGCGGCGGCGTCGAGGGGAGCAGCAGGGCGGACACCTTGCTTGATAGTTCGTAGGGATGGGCGACTTCGACCGGAATAGCCTTGGGGGCGAATATCTGCAAACCCAGTTCGACATGTTCCGGATTTTCGGAGAGGGCCCAGCGTATCAGGCAGATGTGCCAGACCGGGATAAATTCGCTGTGTTCGCCGATCGGTTGCATGGCGACAATGTCGCCGACGCGAATGTTCTCCGTATGTCCGGAGACGTGCATCAGCGCATAGCCGTCCGGACTTTCGTTGGTCACCATCCATTCGCTGAAGCCGTTGTATTTTTCGGGTGTGCGAATGAGCTGCCAGAGATTGTTGAGGCCGGAGCAGATGGTTGCCCGGTAGGACTGGCGGCGCCGGGAAAAGCGGCGTTTAACCGGGTGGCCCCAGAGCTTGTTCAGGCGCAGCAGGATGCCGGGGCCAGTGTGCGTATCGGCAAAGGCGGGCAGGCCCAACGACGCGGCGGAACTGCCCTGCTGCAGCGCCTTGCTGTGTTTGACGGCATTGTCGGCAATGAGGTCGCAGCAAAAGTACAGGACCTGGGTTTCCGGGCTGGGAATGCGACGGATCAGCGCTTGTGCCGGGAAATCCCGGTCCGGGTCGATCCAGAAAATGCCCTGGCGGTTGAGCGGTGGCGTATCGAAGAATTCGAGTGGCTGAATGCTGCTTGCGATGTATTCGCTGATGAATTCGAGTTCGCGGGTGGCAAACGAAGCCGGCTGGGCAATCGCGCTGAGCAGGATGGCCGAGTAAGTGTGCCGGATACTCGGTCCGCCGTTGGGGCCGGGGAAATCGTCAAGGCCGAGACGGCGGGCGGTGTTGAAGGCGGCATGCAATTGTTGCCAGAGGCCGTGGGCGCAGGGCGCCGCAATCAGGTGGGTGATCCGGACCTGCCAGGCGATGGCGCCCATGGCGCGGCGCAGCGAGGTGTGGGGGAAGCGCAGGGTGCTGTTGGCTTGCGGATCGAACAGATCGGCCAGGGTGTTGAAATAATCCTGGGTCAGCACTTCCAGCAGGTCGAGCAGAATGCGTACGCGCTGCCGCAGCTTGCGTGAGAGGGGCAGGTAAATGTCCTTCAGGCGCGGCAACTCGGCGCTGGCGATCCGTTCCGCCTGGCCGTAAAGCAGATCAAGCAGTTTCAGGCGCTGAATGTTGGGGATCGGCGCCTCGCGCAGCAAAAGCAGTTGGCGGTGCAGCTGATCGGAGTCCTCGGCGCCGGTACGGCCGTGGGCCAGGGCCAGCCATTCAAGAATGCTCTTGACATTGGCTTCCGGGTTTGTTGTGGGAAGAGGCTCTGGCGCGCTGTTCATGGTTGCCGGAGGATAACAAATATTTACGTTTTCGCCATTGACGCAGCTGGCAACCGAAATGAAGGCTGCGCCGGGGTCGAGTTTTCAGCCTTCTAAGTGGCTTGTTTTTCCTTGATAAAGCGCTATAATCTCGGGTCTTTTTTCCAGCTAACGAAAGTATTCCCATGGTTGTTATCCGTCTTGCCCGTGGCGGCGCCAAGAAGCGTCCCTTCTACAACATGGTTGTTA
>CAIXSK010000261.1 GCA_903922075.1 uncultured beta proteobacterium
AAATCCATCTCGACCGCCGCATGGCCGAGAAGCGGATGTACCCGGCGGTCAACGTCAACCGCTCGGGCACCCGCCGCGAGGAACTGCTGCTCAAGCCCGACGTGCTGCAGAAGATGTGGGTGCTGCGCAAACTGTGCTACCCGATGGACGATCTCGAAGCGATGGAATTCCTGCTCGACAAGGTCAAATCGACCAAGGGCAACCAGGAGTTTTTTGACGCCATGCGCCGCGGCTAAAGCCGCATCGCACAGGAGCGGATAAAACATGTTGCAAGCCCGCGCTTATTCGACGATAATCGCGGGCTTCCCAGATCGGCCACATCCGCCGGTCGCTCGTTTAAAGGACAAAAGATGAAAGCCGATATCCACCCGAATTACCATGACATCACCGTGGCCTGCTCCTGCGGCAATACCTTCACGACCAAGTCGACGATGACCAAGGATGCCTTCCACGTTGAAGTTTGCTCCGCCTGCCACCCGTTCTACACCGGCAAGCAAAAGATCGTCGACACCGCGGGTCGCGTTGAGCGCTTCAACCAGAAATTCGGTGCCATGCGCGGCAAGGCTGCTGCCTGATCTGCCTGAAATGCGTTATAAAAGGCAGCCGACTGGCTGCCTTTTTCATTTCTGGCCGATGATATGCCTGACTTTCTCGCGCTGATCCGTCGCGGCATCCGCTTGCCCCCGGCAGGCTGGATGCTCGCCGCCATGCTCGCCTTCTACGTCCTGGCTGGCCTGTTCGGGCGCGACCCGTGGAAGGGCGAGGACGCCATCCATATCGGCACGGCCTGGCACATGCTGCATTACGGCGACTGGCTGTCGCCCGATCTGTCCGGTCGCCCATTCCACGAACCGCCGCTCTATTACTGGACGGCCGCGCTGACCGGCAAGATATTCGGCTGGCTGATCCCCCTGCACGAAGCCATTCGCCTGGCCAGCGGAGTCTGGATCGCCCTGGCGCTGATGGGACTGTACTACGCCGGCCGGGAACTTTATGGCGAAGAATCAGCGGCGGCCAGCCCGCTGCTGCTCGCCGGCTGCGCCGGCCTGCTTTTCCACGCCCACGACGCGCAGCCGATGCTGATCGCCCTCGCCGCCTACGCTGGCGGCCTCGGTGCACTGGCTGCCATCGGTCGCAAGCCACGGCTGACCGGGATCTATTACGGCCTGGCGATCGCCGGCTGCCTGCTCGGCACCGGCATCGCCCCGACCCTGCCCCTGCTGGCCATCGCCCCGGTCGCCTGGTGGTTGTCGCCGGATCGCCCGAAAGCGCTGCACACCCTGCTGATCGGCCTGGCCATTGCCGTCGTGCTCAGCCTGCCCTGGGTGCTGTTGCTGCTCAATATCGAACCCGCCCGCTTCCATGCCTGGCTGGCCACCGAACTGGCACCGCTGCAAACGCCATTTTCCTTTCTCGGTGGCAGCCGCTTCGTCAGCATGCTCCCGTGGTTCGCCTTCCCGGCGCTACCACTGGCCGCCTGGACCCTGTGGATTCGTCGCCAGAACATCAAGGAACCGCAGCAACTGCTACCCCTGGCTTTCCTGCTGCTTACCTTACTGATGCTGGCCTGGGCCTTTCGCCCGCGGGAAATTCCCTCCTTGCTGCTCCTGCCGCCGCTGGCACTGCTTGCCACACCGGGCGCCCTGGCCCTGCGTCGCGGTGCCGCCAATGCCTTCGACTGGTTCGCGATGTCGACTTTCAGCCTGTTCGCTGGCGCCGTCTGGGTCTGCTGGTCGGCAATGGCCCTTGGCTGGCCGGAACAGCTGGCCAAACGCCTGGTCGTGCTGCGCCCCGGTTTTGTTGGCCAGTTCGATCTGCTGGCCCTGATCATCGGGTTGGTGGCAACAGTGTGGTGGATCTGGCTGATCATCACGGCCCCGCGCTCGCCCTACCGCAGCCTGACGCACTGGACCCTCGGCTTCACGACGCTGTGGCTGCTAGCGACGACGCTGATCCTGCCCTGGTTCGATTACGGCAAGACCTATCGCCCGGTCGCCGAGGCTATTGCCCGGGCGCTACCGGACAATCACGGCTGCCTGGCCGAGCGCGGCCTGACCGCCACCCAACTGGCGTCGCTGTCCTACTTCGTCGAGATCGAGCCGGTCGCTGAAAGTTCGAAGGCCGGACAGGCCTGTGACTGGCTACTGGTCGTCGGCGACACGCGCGGCGAATTGGCGGCACCGGGCAGCCAGTGGACCAAGGTCTGGGAAGGCCACCGCCCCGGCGACCGCAAAGAGAAATTCCGCCTTTTTCGGCGCTGACCCTGGGGCCAGCCGTTGCTTCCTAAGGTCGTAGCATTTGGCCAGCGGCACCAGCGGACGGCGAAGCAGGCCCGGTAAAAATCCCGGGCGCCATGCTTCAAACGGCAGATTTGACCAGGAAGTGCTCCCGGTAATACTTCAATTCGTCGATCGACTCGTAGATATCGGCCAGCGCCGTGTGCTTGCTCTTCTTCTTGAAGCCCTTGTAGATCTCCGGCTGCCAGCGCTTGCACAACTCCTTCAGCGTACTGACATCGAGATTGCGGTAATGGAAGAAGGCTTCCAGCGTCGGCATGTAGCGCGCCATGAAGCGGCGGTCCTGGCCGATCGAGTTGCCACACATCGGCGAGTGGCCGGCCAGTGAGTATTTCTTCAGGAACTCCAGCGCCTCGGCTTCGACTGCCGCCTCGTCAGTCGTCGAGGCCTTGACCTTGTCGATCAGACCGGAACGCCCGTGCGTTTTCTGGTTCCAATCATCCATGCCGGCGAGAATCGCGTCCGACTGATACACGACCCAGGCCGGTGATTCGGCGACCATTTCCAGTTCCGAGTTGGTGACGACCATCGCCATTTCGATGATGCGATCGCCATCCGGATTCAGGCCGGTCATTTCCATGTCCAGCCAGACGAGGTTGTTTGCGTTGCCTGCCATATAATTGCCCGATTCCATCAAAAGCCCGATTTTCTCACAGCTTCGCCCCCATGCCCGATTCCCAAGAATTCACCTTTGTCTTTCTCGCTTTTTTCGCGCTGACCCTGGCCGTGCGCCTGTGGCTAAAAATTCGCCACATCCGCCATATCGCTGCCCACCGCGCCGCGGTACCGGCTGATTTCGCCGCTACCATCGCCCTGGCCGATCATCAAAAAGCGGCCGATTACACGATCGACCGTGTCAAATCGGTGCTTTTCGCCATTGCCAGCGAAGGCATCGTGCTGCTCGCCTTCACACTCGGCGGCGGTCTCGCGGCACTGCACGGCTTCTGGGTGCCCCGTTTGGACGGCCCGGCTTACGGCCTGGCGATGATCTTCAGCGTGATGGGCATTTCCGGGCTGATCGATCTGCCGCTCTCTCTCTACCGCCAGTTCGTCATCGAGGCCCGCCACGGCTTCAACCGGATGACGCCGGGCCTGTTTTTCTCCGACCTCCTCAAGCAGACCCTGCTCGGCGTCGCCGTCGGCGCCCCGGTCATCCTCGCCGTGCTCTGGCTGATGGGCGCCATGGGCAATCTGTGGTGGCTCTACGTCTGGCTGTTCTGGAGCGCCTTCAACCTGCTCGTCATGTTCGTCTACCCGACCTGGATCGCGCCGCTGTTCAACAAGTTCTCGCCGCTCGAAGAGGGCGAGATGAAGCGCTGCATCGAAGCCCTGCTGAGCCGCTGCGGCTTCCGCTCCTCCGGCCTGTTCGTGATGGACGGCTCGAAGCGTTCCAGCCACGGCAACGCCTACTTCACCGGCTTCGGCAACAACAAGCGCATCGTCTTTTTCGACACCCTGCTCAACCGCCTGGCGCCCCCCGAGATCGAGGCCGTGCTGGCCCACGAACTGGGTCACTTCCGGCGCCATCACGTAATCAAGCACATCGCCCTGATGTTCGCCGGCTCGCTGGTCCTGCTTTGGCTGCTCGGCCAGTTGATCGATGCCCCGTGGTTCTATGCCGGCCTCGGCGTGCCCGCGCAGAACACCGCGTTGGCGCTGATCCTCTTTTTCCTGGTCATTCCCGTCTTCACCTTCCCGTTCACGCCGCTGACCAGCTACCTGTCGCGGCGCAACGAATTCGAGGCCGACGCTTACGCCGCCGAACACGCCTCGGCCACCGACCTGAGTCGCGCCCTGGTCAAGCTCTACCAGGACAACGCCTCGACCCTGACGCCCGACCCGCTGCACTCGCTGTTCCACGACTCTCACCCGCCGGCCGCGCAACGCATCGCCCGCCTGCAACAACTGGAAACGCCTGCATGAACAAGCTCGCCACGCTGTTTGTCGCCGCCCTGCTGGCCTTCCCCGTCGGCGCTGCCGAGCCTTGGGGAAACGCCGACCCCAAGGCCGGCAAGGTGCTCCACGACAAGCAGTGTGTCGCCTGCCACGTGCACCTCTACGGTGGTGATGGCAGCACGATGTACACCCGTGATGGGCGCCTGCTGTCTACCAAGCTCGACATCCTGCAACGCGTCGCGACCTGCAATTCGCAGACCAAAGCGGCCTGGTTTCCGGAAGAGGAAGCCGAAGTGGCCGCCTACTTGAACCAGCAGTTCTACCACTTCAAGGAGTAAGGCACGTTGTCCTGTCTCTCGCCAATCGGAAGCGCGTCTTGATCGAAGGTCGCGTCGTCGCCGCCCACGGCCGGCAATACGTCGTCGAACTGGCCGACGGTAGCCTGCTGCCCTGCTTCCCGCGTGGCAAGAAAAGCGAGGTGGCCTGCGGTGACCGGGTCGACATCAAGCGCACTTCGGACGACCAGGGCGTGATCGAGGCGATCCAGCCACGGCGCAGCCTACTCTATCGCTCCAACGAAATCCGCCAGAAACTGATTGCCGCCAATGTCGATCAGCTCGTCATCGTCGTCGCCACCGAGCCGGCCTTTTCCGACGAGTTGGTCGCCCGCGCCTTGCTCGCCGCCGACAGCGAAGACATCGAAGCACTGATCGTCCTCAACAAGGCCGACCTGATCGACAAGCTCCCCGCCGCCCGGACACACCTGACCACGCTGGCCGGGCTCGGCTATCGCATCCTCGAACTGTCGGCACTCGACCACGCCGAAGATCTTCGGCCCTACCTTCAGGGCAAGACCAGCGTCCTCGTCGGCCAGTCCGGGATGGGCAAGTCGACCCTGGTGAATGCCCTGATCCCGGCGGCCAACGCCGCCACTCGGGAAATCTCGCAAGCCCTCGATTCCGGCAAGCACACGACGACGCACGCCTCGCTCTACCACCTCGACGCCGACAGCCACCTGATTGACTCGCCCGGCCTGCAGGAATTCGGCCTCGGCCACCTCGATCGCCAGGACATCGAAAACGCCTTCCGGGAATTCCGCCCCTATCTCGGCCAATGCCGCTTCCGGGATTGCCGGCATGATCGCGAACCGGACTGCGCGCTGAATGCTGCGGTCGATGCCGGAAAAATCGAAAAATTGCGTTTTGCCATCTATCATCGCATCGTCGGCACCCAGCGCCCGACCTGAGAGTCTGGTCGCCGAAACCGGTCGGCATGAAGCATGGACGCAAAAGACGGTAGTAATATCGCCGACACAAGGTGATAATTCTGGCAAAGTTGTGATCTTTGCGCGACCGGAGAAAAAGCCATGGGCGCCAGCCAAGCGACCGTACTGATTGTGGACGACACGCCGGAGAACCTCAGTGTTCTCGGCGAATTGCTGCAGCCGAACTATCGGGTCCGCGCCGCCAATTCCGGCCGCCGCGCGCTGCAGATCGCCGGCGGCGACCCGACGCCCGACCTCATCCTGCTCGACGTCATGATGCCGGAAATGGACGGCTACGACGTCCTGGCAGAATTGCAGGCATCGCCCGCCACGCGCGACATTCCGGTGATCTTCGTGACGGCCATGGACGGCACGCAGGACGAGGAACGCGGCCTCGAACGCGGTGCCGTCGATTACATCACCAAGCCGATCCGTCCCAGCATCGTCCTTGCCCGGGTCCGCACCCAACTCGAAATCAAGCGTGCCCGCGACGTGCTCTCCGGCCAGAACAGCTTTCTGGAAGCCGAAGTCGCGCGCCGCATGCGCGAAAACCAGTTGATCCAGGAAGTCAGCATCCACGCCCTGGCCCGCCTGGCCGAAACCCGCGACCCGGAAACCGGCAAGCACCTGCGCCGCACCCAGGAATACGTCTTGACGCTCGCCCGGGCACTTTGCCAGCACCCCCGCTTCGCCCACTATCTCGACGAACGGACCATCAACGCGCTGGCCCAGTCAGCCCCCCTGCACGACATCGGCAAGGTCGGCATTCCCGACCACATCCTGCTCAAACCCGGCAAGCTGACCCCCGAAGAATGGGAAATCATGAAAACCCATGCCGAGCTGGGCAGCAACGCCATCGCCCAGGCCGAAGCCGATGCCGAGAAACCGGTCGAGTTCCTGGCCATCGCCAAGATGATCGCCCGCTCGCACCACGAAAAATGGGATGGCAGCGGTTATCCCGACGCCCTGGCCGGCGACACCATTCCGATCGCCGCCCGCCTGATGGCGCTGGCCGACGTTTTCGATGCCCTGACCTGCAAGCGCGTCTACAAACCCGCCTTTTCATTCGACGATGCCTATCGCATCATCGTTGACGGCTCCGGCAAGCATTTCGATCCCGATGTCGTCCAGGCCTTTGTCAGAGAATACGAGCACTTCCAGAACATCGCAAACACCTACGCCGAATAAGGATGCCATGCGCCTGCTTGCCACAGATCACCCACAGATCGCACTCGTGGCGGCCATGATATCCGCGACCAAGCATCCCACTCTCCGGTCGGCCAGCGAGACTCCGAAATATCCGCAGCAGTTTTAGAAATCCCAGACCATGACCCTGCTGCCCTCATCCACCCTCGCCGACATCATGACCAGCGACGTGCGCAGCCTGCCGCCGCACGCCACGCTCAAGGAAGCCAGCCGGCTGATGGCCGAGGAACGCCTGTCCAGCCTGCTGGTCAGCGACCAAGGGCAGGCGCTCGGCATCGTCACCGAAACGGATATCCTGCGCGCCCTGCATGCACGGCAACCCGTGGACACCCGCCTCGATACGCTGATGTCCAGACCGCTGATCACCGCCCCTCCGCATCTCGACCTGATCAGCGCCCGCCGCCTGGTCGAAAGCCGGCGCATCCACCACCTCGGCGTTGCCGACGTGGCCGGGCACATCGTCGGCATGGTCAGCGACACCGACTTCCGCTTCCATCTGGGCACGGCCGTCTTCGGGCACCTGCGGACACTGGGCAATGCGATGGATCACAAGACGCCGCAAATGGCGCCCGACGCATCGCTGGCGCAGGCCATCGCCTGCATGCTGGAGCACTCAGCCGATTACCTGATCGTTGTCGAGGATGAACTGCCGGTCGGCATTCTCACCGAGCGCGACATTCCTCGCCTGATCAACCAATTCCAGCAACCGCACGATATTCCGTTGCGCATGGCAATGAGTTCGCCGCTGCGCAGCGTCCAGCTCGATACCTCGGTGACCATCGCGCTGGAAGCGATGAACCGTTTCCGCCTGCGTCACATGGTGGTTCTCGACGGCGACGGGCGCATTGCCGGCGTCATCAGCCAGCGTCGGCTGTTCGAGCAACTGGCACTGGAACAGCTGTCGAACGCGCTGCTCCAGGTCCATCAGGAACGCGACCGCCTGCGCCTTGAAACCCACCTGCAGTTGGCTCTCGATGTCGGCGGTGCCGGCAGCTGGGAGTATCGGCACGACCTCGACCACCACATTCTCAGCGACGGACTGATCGCCCTGCTCGGCTGCACGCCGGTCAATGCCCCGCGCACCCGCCACGACTGGATGGAACGCGTGCATCCCGAGGACCGGCCGCTGCTCAATGCTGCGGTCAGCGAGCTACAGGCGGCAAAATCGACATCACAGATTGTCGAATACCGGATTCGCCACGCGGACGGCCACTGGCTGTGGATCGAGGATCGCAGTTGCGTGACTGAGCGCGACACCAACGGCAGTCCGAAAATAACGGCTGGCGTACTCAACGACATCACCGAACGCCACCAGGCGCGCCAGCAGATTACCCGCCAGAATCGTGCCCTGCGCATGATGAGCGGCGTTGCCCAGGCACTGGTCCGCCATACCGACGAAAAGCTGATGCTCGACGAAGTGTGCACCGTCATCGTCGAAATCGGCGGCTACCGCATGGCCTGGCTTGGAGAGGCCTGCAACGATGCCCAAAAATCCATCGTTCCCCGCGCCGAGTCGGGCGATTCTCACAACTACCTGTCGTCCATCGACATCAGCTGGGCAGATTGCCCGAGCGGCCAGGGACCGACCGGGCGCGCCATCCGCACCGGCATTCCGGTGATCATTCGCGAGGCCGAGAGCGATCCCACCTTCATGCCATGGCGATCCGCCGCGCAGGCTGCCGGCTTCCGGGCGTCGATCGCCCTGCCGGTCCGCGTCGACGGCAAGGTTCTCGGCGCACTCAATCTCTACGCCGACAAACCGGATGCCTTCGACGACGACGAAGTTACCCTGCTCAGCAATCTGACTGGCGAACTCGGCCTCGGTCTCGGCATGCAACGTTCGCGGCAGACGCTGGCGCGCAGCGAAGAAATGCTGCTCCAGGCGCAACGCCTGGCCCGTATCGGACACTTCACCTTCGAGGCAAGCAGCGACACGCTGACCGGCTCGCCGACGCACAACGAAATATTCGGCATCCCGCCCGGCGAACCGCTCGATACCGCTTCCTGGCGCGCCCTGATCCACCCCGACGACCGGGAACGGATGAGCCGCTACGTGCGCGACCATGTCTTCCGTGGCAAATTGCCCTTCGACAACGAATACCGGATCGTCCGCCGCAACGATGGCCAGGAGCGCTGGATCCACGGTGCCGGACAGATCGTCATCGGCAGCGACGGTCGAGTTACCCGTTTTTTCGGCACCAGCCAGGACATCACCGAACGCAAGCATTTCGAGCAGCGCCTGAGCCAGAGCGAAGCGGAACTGAAGGAAGCCCAGGCCGTCGCCCACCTCGGCAGCTGGACGCTGGACATCGTCTCCGACACACTGAACTGGAGCGACGAGGTTTACCAGATATTCAGCCTGACCCGGGACCACCCGCTGGCCTTGCTTGATTTTGTCCAGCGTGTGCATCCCGAAGACCGGGAGCGTGTCCTGGCCGACTGGCAGGCCGCCCTGCATGGCAAGACTTACGACAGCGAACATCGCATCGTCGCCGGCCAGCAGGTGCGTTGGGTGCGGGAGCGCGCCCATGTCCGTTTCGACAATGCCGGCCAGGCAATCTTTGCGGTGGGGACCGTTCAGGACGTCACCGAGCGGCGCGAGTCGGAGGAGCAACTGCGCAAACTGTCACTGGCCATCGAGCAGAATCCGCACAGCATCGTCATCACCAACACCCACGCCGAGATCGAATACGTCAACAACGCCTTCGTCCGCAATACCGGCTACAGCCGCGACGAAGTCATCGGCGCCC
>CAIXSK010000262.1 GCA_903922075.1 uncultured beta proteobacterium
GCGTGGATGGTGAAGTAGTCGACGCCCTGTTCGGCCTGTTCGATCAGCGTGTCGCGGAAGATTTCCCAGGTCAGGTCTTCGGCCTTGCCGTTGACCTTCTCCAGCGCCTGATAGATCGGCACCGTGCCGATCGGCACCGGGCTGTTGCGGATGATCCATTCACGGGTTTCGTGAATGGTCTTGCCGGTGGACAGGTCCATCACCGTGTCGCCGCCCCAGCGGATCGACCTGGTCATGTTCTCGACTTCTTCCTGGATGCTGGAGCCAAGTGCCGAGTTGCCGAGGTTGGCGTTGATCTTGGTCAGGAAGTTGCGGCCGATGATCATCGGCTCGCTTTCCGGGTGGTTGATGGTGTTCGGGATGATGGCGCGGCCACGGGCGACTTCGCTGCGCACGAATTCAGGGGTGATTTCCTCGGGAATGCTGGCGCCGAAATTCTGGCCCGGGTGCTGGCGACCGAGGATGTCGGCCATTTTTTGGCCCATTTTTCCGGTCGACCGTAGCGATTCGATGTAGGCACGGCGGTTGAGGTTCTCGCGGATGGCGACGTATTCCATTTCCGGCGTGATGATGCCTTTACGAGCGTAATGCATCTGCGTGACGTTGCCACTGCGATTGGCGCCGGCCTTGGCGCGCAGGGGCTTGCGGTGCAGGCCGGGGAAGCGCAGCTCGTCAAGCGCCGGATCGGCGGCACGGCCGCGGCCGAATTCGGAACTCAGGTCGGCCAGCGCCTCGACATCGCCGCGCTCGGCGATCCATTGGGCGCGCAGGGCCGGCAGGCCGGAACGGATGTCGATCTTGGCGGCCGGATCGGAATAGGGGCCGGAGCAGTCATAAACGTAAATCGGCGGATTCTTCTCGCCGCCAAAAGCCGTCGGCGTGTCGTCCTGCGAAATTTCGCGCATCGGCACCTGAATATCAGGGCGGGAGCCTTCGACGTAGATTTTGCGGGAATTGGGCAGTGGCTGGACTGCGGCCTCGTCGACGTGGGCGTTGGCGGCGAGGAATTGTTCTTTGACGTTCATTGTGGCTCCGAGCGGGAATACATCGGGGTAAGACGGGCAAGGAGCGATCTGGTTCCAACAACAGAATTCGTTTCCCTACGACGGCATGACCCGGTCAGGTTCGAAGGGTATTTCTCAGCCGGGAAATTCGCCGGCACCCCTAACGAGTGGGTCGCAAGTTACTGGAAATACAGGCAAAATGCAAGGAATGACAAACCGCGCTCAAGATTTGCAGAAATTGGCCGAAATATCTTCGACAAGCCGCGGATATCGAAAGAAAAAGAGGGATACAAGATGCGCCATCTGATTATTGCCAGCCTGCTGGCCGCCCTGCCCTGGACGGCGTCGGCCGCGCCGACCTGGCAAACCATTTCGTCCGAACCGGGCAAGCGCATCGAAATCGATCGCACCAGCCTCAAGCGCGAGGGCAATACCGTCCAGGCCCAGGGCCGAGTCGTCCTCGACAAGGAACTGACCGACCTGAAGTCCGGCGCCCCTTACCGCGTTATCGAAGCGATCACCCGCTACGACTGCAGCACGCGCAACGCCAACACCATCAAGCGGATTTACAAGAAGAACGAAAATGAAGTGGTCCGCGAGGAAGACATCAGGGGCGCCGACCTCCCGGTGCGTACCGGCACGCTGGACGACAAGGTGCTGCGCGAAGTCTGCCGGCCGGCCAAGGACAGCCAGGCCGAGATTGCGCAAAAAGCCAACGAGGCTGCCGGCCAACTGAAGGCGGCCAACGATGCGCTGCTCAAGAAGGAACTGGCCAAAGCCGAAAAACCCGCCGCCCTCAAGGCCAGTGACAGCCCGGCCAAGGATGCCGAGCATGCGGCCATCCCATCGATCAAGCCCAACCTGAGAGCGCAGATGGAAGGCAGCAAGGCTCCTGCACCAGCGCCGGCTCCAGTCAAGGAAGCCGCGCCGAGCAAGCCGGCAACCTATGTCGTCCACACCGCGCCGGCACCGGCACCGGCACCGAAAGCGAAGAAGCCCGCCCGTTCCGAAGGCTACATGCTGGAACTGGCCCATGCCGAACCGGCGCTGCAGCACGCCCACATCCACTGGGATTACGAAGGCGTCGGCGGTCCGGAAAACTGGGCCAAGCTCGATTCCAAGAACAAGACCTGCGCCATCGGCGAACGCCAGTCGCCGATCGACATCAAGGACGGCATCAAGGTCGATCTGGAAGCGATCAAATTCAATTACCGTCCGTCGACCTTCCGCATCGTCGACAACGGC
Source organism: uncultured beta proteobacterium (assembly GCA_903922075.1). Taxonomy (GTDB): domain Bacteria; phylum Pseudomonadota; class Gammaproteobacteria; order Burkholderiales; family Rhodocyclaceae; genus Azonexus. The sequence goes on from CAIXSK010000262.1 coordinate 2,250, forward strand.
CACACCATCCAGGTCGAAGTCGGCGAGAACTCGATTTCGCTGACCGGCAAAACCTATGAGCTGGTCCAGTTCCACTTCCACCGCCCATCCGAAGAAAAGGTGAACGGCCAGCGCTTCGACATGGTCGTCCATCTGGTGCACAAGTCCGACGACGGACAACTGGCCGTGGTCGCCGTGCTGCTCGAACGCGGCACCGAAAACCCCTTCATCCAGACCCTGTGGAACAACATGCCGCTGGAGAAGAACACGCCGGTCGCCCCGCCAACGACGCTGATCGACCTCAACACCCTGCTGCCGACCGCCCGCAACTACTACACCTACATGGGCTCGCTAACCACGCCGCCCTGTTCGGAAGGCGTGCTGTGGCTGGTCATGAAGCAGCCGATACAAGTGTCGCAGGACCAGGTCAACATTTTCAGCCGCCTGTACAAGAACAACGCCCGGCCGATACAGCCGTCCGGCGGCCGCCTGATCAAGGAAGGCCGTTGACCTGAACGGCGGCGCGGTGGTAACTTAATGACCAACAAGTCATTAAGTTACCAATGCCAGCCACTCCCGCCCCTCGCCGACGCCGCAAGGAAGCCCGACCTTCGGAGCTACTTGCCGCCGCGCTCGACCTTTTCGTCGAAAAGGGCTTCGCCGCCACCCGTCTCGAAGATGTCGCGGCCCGGGCCAGCGTGTCGAAGGGCACCTTGTATCTTTATTACGAGAACAAGGAAGCGCTGTTCAAGGCGGTAATCCGCGAAGGCATCATTCCGGTCATCGAGGAAGGCGAGGCGATCGCCGCCAAACACGTCGGCTGCAGCTTCGAACTGCTCGAAAGATTGCTCGACAACTGGTGGAGCAAGATTGGCCAGACCGCCTACGCCGGCATTCCCAAGCTGATCGTCGCCGAGGCGCGGAACTTCCCGGAACTGGCCCGCTTCTATTACGAAAACGTGATCAGCCGCGGTCGCGCGCTGGTCGGCTTTGCCTTGAAGCGCGGCATGGAAAGCGGCGAGTTTCGCCCGATGGATGTCGAAACGACCATCGACGTGGTCATCGCCCCGATCCTGATGCTGCTGATCTGGCGTCATTCGATGAGTTGCTGCCAGGGTATCGAGAGCGACCCGCAGCTGTATCTGCAAATCCACATGGACCTGCTGAACCACGGTTTGCGCAGGCTGGAAAAGGAGAGTCAGGTATAATTTTGATTTGTCGGAATCAATATATTAGCTTGTGCTAATATTATGCCTGCGGAGACCCAAATGAACATCGAGCAAGCGCGCTTCAACATGATCGAACAGCAGATCCGGCCCTGGGAGGTTCTGGACCCGCAGGTTCTCGACCTGCTCTTCGTCGTCAAGCGCGAAGACTTCACCCCCCCGGCCTATCGCAATCTGGCCTTCGCCGACATGGAAATTCCGCTCGGCAGCGGCCAGGTCATGCTGGCCCCGAAGATCGAAGCCAAGATGCTACAGGAACTGGTTCTCCAGAAAACCGACAAGGTTCTCGAAATCGGCACCGGCAGCGGCTATATGGCCGCCTTGCTGGCCGCCCGCGCCGAGCAAGTGATCACCGTCGAAATCCGCCCGGAACTGGCCGCCATGGCCAAGGCCAACCTTGAGCGCGCCGGAATCGCCAACGTCAGCGTCGAAGTCGGCAACGGCGCCGAAGGCTGGTCGCAATGCCGCCCGTACGACGCCATCGTCGTTTCCGGTTCCCTGCCGTCCGTGCCGGCGGCCTTGCTCAAGCAGTTGCGCGTCGGTGGCCGCCTCGCCGTGGTCATCGGCGAAGCGCCGGTCATGGAAGCCCAGCTGATCACCTGCACCGGCGAAGGCGTCTACAACACCGTCAACCTGTTCGAAACCGTGATCCCGGCGCTCGACGGCGCCGAGGCCAAGGAAAGCTTCTCCTTCTGATGAAGCAGGTTCGCGCCCAAGAACTCGCCGAATGGCTGGCCGATGAATCCCGGCCCGACCCCGTTCTGCTTGATGTGCGCGAACCCTGGGAAATCGAACTGTGCCAGTTGGCTGGCTCGCAGCACATCCCGATGCATCTGGTCCCGATGCGCTGCGAGGAGGTCGATCCGGAGCGCGAGGTCGTGGTGATCTGCCATCACGGCGGACGCAGCATGCAGGTGGCGATGTTCCTGGAGCGCAAGGGTTACGGCGCCGTTTACAACCTGACGGGCGGCGTCGAGGCCTGGGCCGGCGAAGTCGACCCGAGCATGCGTCGCTATTGAGGATGGCATGAAAAAGCTCGCCTGGCTGATCTTCTCCCCGCTGCTCGCTTCCCCGCTCTGCGCCGCCGACCTGATGCAGGTTTACCGCGACGCTCAGGACAACGATCCGACCTTCGCCGCGGCCCGTGCCACGCTCGACGCCGGTCGCGAGAAGACGCCGCAGGCCCGCGCCGGCCTGTTGCCCAGCCTGACCCTGTCCGGCAACACGGTGTGGAACGACAACGAGCTCACGGTACTCTCCACCTCGACGACGATTCAGCAGCGCTACAACGGCAACGGCTACCAGCTCTCGCTGTCGCAGCCACTGTTCCGCTGGCAGAACTGGGTTTCTTACGACCAGTCGAAAATGCAGGTCGCGCAGGCCGAGGCGAACTTCGTACAGGCCCGGCAGGATCTGATCCTGCGCGTTTCGCAGGCCTACTTCGACGTCATCTACGCCATCGAGAATTTGACGGCCGTGCGTGCCAACAAGGCCGCCATCGCCCAGCAGCTCGAATCGGCCAAGAAGAATTTCGAGGTCGGCACGGCGACCATCACCGATTCGCACGAAGCGCAGGCGCGCTACGATCTGGCGCAAGCCCAGGAAATCGCCGCCGAAAGCGATCTTGAAGTCAGGCAGCATGCGCTGGCCGCGATCATCGGCAAACCGGCCGGCCCGCTGGCCACGACGCGCAAGGACGCGGCGCTGACGGCGCCCCAGCCGAACGACATGAACCAGTGGGTTGCCGCCGCCGAGAAGGACAGCATCGCCGTCCAGGTGCAGCAGGCGGCTGCCGACATCGCCGCCCGCGAGATGGACAAGCAGCGGGCCGGGCATTATCCGACGGTCGACCTGGTTGCCAATCAGGGCTATTCGAAATCCCAGTCATTCACCGGTGGCGCCCCGACCGCCCTGGAATCCGATTTCCGTAACATCGGCATTCAGCTCAACATCCCGCTGTTTCAGGGCGGCCTGACCGTATCGCGCCAGCGCGAAGCGGCGGCCAACCGCAACGCCGCCCAGGCCGGGCTGGACGCCGCCCGCCGCGGTGCCGCTCTGTCGGCCCGCCAGTATTATCTCGGCGTCACCAACGGCCTGGCCCAGGTCAAGGCGCTAAAAGCCGCGCTGGTTTCTTCGCAGTCGGCCCTCGAATCGAACAAGTTGGGTTACGAAGTCGGCGTGCGCATCAACATCGACGTGCTGAACGCCGAAAATCAGGTCTATGTGACCCGCCGCGACCTGGCCAAGGCAACGCTCGATACGCTGATGGCGCAACTGCGCCTGAAGGCGGCCACCGGCGCACTGGGCGAGGAAGACGTCGGCCAGATCAACGCGCTGCTCGACCCATCCACCGCTCAATAAGCGCCAGCGTACGGTCCGTGGCGCCCTGATGGGCACTGGCGAATTGGCGCGCGGCAACCTGCATCGCCGCCAATTCCGTTTTTGCCCGAAAAAGGGTGCCGACCGTAGCATTCAGCATTTCCGGGCCGTCGACACGGCGCGCCGCGCCGCTGGCAATCGCATCCTCGGTCGCCTGCTGAAAATTGAAGGTGTGCGGCCCGACCAGCACCGGACAGCCGCAGGCCGCCGCCTCGATCAGGTTCTGACCACCGAGCGGCAACAGGCTGCCGCCGACGAAAGCGAGGTCGGCCAGCGTGTAATAGGCGACCATTTCGCCCATGCTGTCGCCGAGCCAGACTTGGGTATCGGGCGCCGGCAGCCCGTCGCTGCGTCGCGAAAAACGCCAGCCTTCCTGCGCCAGTAGCGCTGCCACGGCGTCGAAGCGCTGCGGGTGACGCGGCACCAGCACCAGCAGGGCGTCCGGCACGGCGGCACGGCGCCAGGCTTCGAGCAGCAATGCCTCCTCGCCGTCGCGCGTGCTGGCCGCCAGCCACACCGGCCGCTTGCCGATCGCCGCCCGCCAGGCCTGACCGAGCGCAATCCGGTCTGCCGGCGGAGAGACATCGAATTTAAGATTGCCGCAGACTTCGACCTGACGCGCCCCAAGCGCCGCCAGACGCCCGGCGTCGCCGGCCGTTTGCGCCGCCACGCCGGCGAGCGAAGCAAAGGCCGGCCCGACCAGCGCCGAAACGCGGCCATAGCCGCGCGCCGAACGGGCCGACAGACGGGCGTTGGCCAGCACGACCGGCACCCCGCAGACCTGCGCGCCGGCCAGCAGATTGGGCCAGATTTCCGTTTCCATCAGCACGCCGAAGGCCGGCGAGAAATGCCGGCAGAACCGCCTGACCGCCCCCGGATAATCGTAGGGCAAATAGGCCTGGATGACCTTGTCGCCATACACCTCAAGGCCGGCGGCGCGGCCGGTCGGCGTCATGCCGGTGAGCAGTATCCGGTGATCCGGCCAGCGGGCCTGCAAGCCCTCGATCAAGGGCTGGGCGGCGCGGGTTTCGCCCACCGAGACGGCATGCACCCAGATCAGCTTGGCCGGCGCCGGCTGGCGATAGAAGCCGTAGCGCTCGCCAAGGTTCCGCAAATATTCGGGCTGTTTGCGCCCCCGCCACAGCAGGCGCAAACCGATCAGCGGGGTGATCAGATAGAGCAGCAGGGAATAGGCCAGGCGTGCCATCAGACGAGCGAACTGCCGTAGCAATCGATATCGCCGAGCGAGGAAGTTTTCACGATCAGAATACGCATCGGCAGATAAAATCGTCCCGTTGGAAGCCTCCATTATAAATGCCCGCCATGCCCGAGCCGTTTCCTGTTCCGACGACCATTCATTTCCCCGCAGAATATGCCAGGATGCTTGTAAAACAGGACGTGGCCCCGGCTCTGCGTTAGAATCGCGTGACTTTTTTCCCAAGGTGATTTCGTGAAAATTCTTGTGACCGGCGCCGCCGGATTCATCGGCATGACTGCCTCGCTGCGCCTGCTGGCGCGCGGCGACGAGGTCGTCGGTCTCGACAACATGAACGACTACTACGAGGTGTCGCTGAAGGAAAGCCGCCTCAAGCGCCTGACCGCGCTGCCCGGTTTCCGCTTCGTCAAGCTGGACGTGGCCGACCGGGCCGGCATGGAAGCCTTGTTCGCCGCCGAGAAATTCGACAAGGTCATCCACCTCGCCGCCCAGGCCGGCGTCCGCTATTCGATCCAGAACCCGCACGCCTACGTCGACAGCAACCTGGTCGGCTTCATCAACATTCTCGAAGGCTGCCGCCATCATCAGGTGCAGCACCTGGTCTACGCCTCCAGCTCCAGCGTCTATGGCGGCAATACCAAGATGCCGTTCTCCGAGCACGACAGCGTAGACCACCCGGTCAGCCTGTACGCCGCGACCAAAAAGGCCAACGAGCTGATGGCCCACACCTACAGCCACCTCTACGGCCTGCCGACCACCGGCCTGCGCTTCTTCACGGTCTATGGCCCGTGGGGCCGCCCGGACATGGCGCTGTTCCTGTTCACCAAGGCCATCCTCGAAGGCCGGCCGATCGACGTCTTCAACCACGGCAACATGCAGCGCGATTTCACCTACATCGACGACATCGTCGAAGGCGTGATCCGCGTCCTCGATCGCAATGCCACGATCAACGCCGAATACGACCCGATTTCCGCCGATCCGGCGACCAGCAACACGCCCTACCGCGTCTTCAACATCGGCAACAACAACCCGGTCCAACTGCTCGACTTCATCGGCGCCATCGAAGCCGCCCTCGGCATGAAGGCGGAAAAGCGCCTGCTGCCGCTCCAGGATGGCGACGTCCCGGCGACTTACGCCAACACCGACCTGCTCAACGACTGGGTCGGCTTCGTTCCCGGCACCAGCGTTCAGGAAGGCGTCAATCGCTTCATCGCCTGGTATCGCGAGTACTACAGTATCTAGTCGCTAGTCACTAGTTGCTCGCTTTATCCTCTAACCACTAACTACTAGAAACTAACGACTAACTATGTGTGGCATCGTCGCGGCAGCAGCCGGCAACAACATCGTCCCCGTCCTCGTCGAGGGTCTGAAAAAGCTCGAATACCGCGGCTATGACTCGGCCGGGCTGGCCGTCATCGGCCCCGATGGTATCGAACGCGTCCGCTCGGTTGGCCGCGTCGCCGAACTGGAAGCCGCCTCGGCCAGCACCAATGCCGTCACCGGCATCGCCCACACCCGCTGGGCAACGCACGGCGTGCCTTGCGAACGCAATGCCCACCCGCACGTCTCCGGCAACATCGCCGTCGTCCACAACGGCATCATCGAAAACTACGAATTCCTGCGCCACGAACTGAGCGCTCAGGGCTATGTCTTCACCTCGGACACCGACACCGAGAGCATCGCCCACCTGATCCAGGCCACGCTGCGTTGCCAGCCGGATCTCTTCAAGGCAGTCCAGATGGCCTGCCAGCGCCTGGTCGGCGCCTATGCCATTGCCGTCATCGATCATACCCAGCCCGGCAAGGTCGTCGTCGCCCGCGAAGGTTCGCCGCTGCTGCTCGGCGTTTCCGACAGTGGCAACTACGCCGCCTCCGACGCCTCGGCCCTGTTGCAAGTCACCCGCAACATGGTTTACCTGGAAAACGGTGACATCGCCGAACTGACTGCCGACGCCGTCAAGATCAGCCGCCTCGACGGCAGCCCGGTCGAACGCCCGGTGCATGTCTCGCAACTGTCGGCCGCTGCCGTCGAGCTCGGCAACTACCGGCACTACATGCAGAAGGAAATCTTCGAGCAGCCGGAAGCACTGGCCAACACACTGGAAATCGTTGGCGGCAGCAAGACCATACAATCCGGCATTTTCGGCGCCGAAGCCGGCAACTTGCTGGTCGATGTCGACCATATTCTTATTCTCGCCTGCGGCACCAGCAGCCACTCCGGCTACACCGCCCGTTACTGGCTTGAAGCCATTGCCGGCGTGCCGTGCACGGTCGAAATCGCCAGCGAATACCGCTACCGCACCTCGGTGGCCAATCCGCGCCAACTGGTCGTCGCCATCTCGCAGTCCGGCGAAACCGCCGACACGCTGGCTGCCCTGCGCCACGCCAAGGAACTCGGCCAGGGCAAGACGCTGGCCATCTGCAACGTCCCGGAGTCGGCCATCGTCCGCGAATGCGCGCTGCGCTTCATCACCCGGGCCGGCCCGGAAATCGGCGTCGCCTCGACCAAGGCCTTCACCACCCAACTCGCCGCCTTGTTCCTGCTGACGCTGGTCATGGCCAAGGTCAGGGGCCGTCTCACGGCGGAAGAGGAATCCGCCTTCATCGACCAGTTGCGCCACCTGCCGGTCGCCGTCAACAAGGTGCTCGAACTCGAACCCGAGATCGAAGTCTGGGCCGAGCGCTTTGCCGACAAACATCACGCCCTGTTCCTCGGCCGTGGCCGGCACTACCCGATTGCCCTCGAAGGCGCACTGAAGCTGAAGGAAATCTCCTACATCCACGCCGAAGCCTACCCGGCCGGCGAGCTCAAACACGGTCCGCTAGCCCTCGTCGACGCCAACATGCCGGTCATCTCGGTCGCCCCCAACGACCAGCTGCTCGACAAGCTGAAATCCAACCTCCGCGAAGTCCAGGCCCGCGGCGGCGAACTGTACGTCTTCGCCGACACCGACTCCGAAATTCCCGAATCGGAAGGCGTGCATATCCTGCGCCTGCCGGAGCATTACGGCGAACTGTCACCGATCCTGCACGTCATTCCGTTGCAATTGCTGTCCTACCATGCGGCACTGGTCAAAGGTACCGATGTCGACAAACCCAGAAATCTCGCCAAGTCGGTAACGGTCGAGTGATGATCGCTTGCCCGGAATTCTGATTTTGGCCTTTTTTTCCGGCTGACCGTAGCATTATGGCCACCTACGCGATCGGCGACATCCAGGGCTGCTACGACTCGCTGCGGCGCCTGCTCGAGCGCTGCGCCTTCGATCCGACCACCGACCGCCTGTGGCTGGTCGGCGATCTGGTCAACCGCGGCCCGAAATCGCTGGAAACCCTGCGCCTGATCAAATCCCTGGGGCCGGCCGCGCTGACTGTGCTCGGCAACCACGATCTCTACCTGCTGATGGTCGCCGAGGGCGGCGCCAAGTACCGCGGCAAGGACGACACGCTGCAGGACATCCTCGACGCCCCCGATCGCGCCGACCTGCTCGACTGGCTGCGCCACCAGCCGCTCTGCCACACCGAGGGCGGCTATTGCCTGGTCCATGCCGGCCTGCTGCCGCAATGGACGGCGGCCCGCGCCCGCGAACTGGCTCGCGAGGTGGAAGCCGCACTGCAAGGCCGCGACTTCCGGAAATTCATCCAGAATTTATGGGGCAGCGAGCCGGCCGGCTGGTCCGACGACCTGACCGGCTGGCCCAGGCTGCGCGTCATCGTCAATGCGATGACCCGGATGCGTTTCTGCACCCTGGACGGCACCATGGAATTCAAAGTCAAGGGCAAGCTGGCCAACGCCCCGGCCGGCCACCTGCCGTGGTTCGACCTGCCCGGACGGCAAAGCGCCGACTCAGTGCTGGTCACTGGGCACTGGTCAGCACTCGGCTTGAAAATTACGCCGAATCTGCTGGCGCTGGACTCCGGTTGCCTGTGGGGCGGACATCTGACAGCGGTGCGACTGGAAGACCGTCGGGTGTTTCAGGTCGATTGCTCACCAACGGAAGCCCTGCCCCTAAAGCGATAGCCTCACGCGCTTCGGCTGCCACCTGCTTGCGGTCTTCGCCGTCCAGGCCGCGCAAGGGCGTCGTCACCAGCCGGGCAATCAGCCGCTTGCGGCCGAGTATCGCCCGCGTGCATTGGCCGAGCGAAATATCGCCGTCGTAACGCGGCGCCAGGCTGCGTTGGCCGTCGAGCTCCCAGTAGGAAATCGCCACCGGCAACACCGGCCGTCCGGCAACCAGCGCCGGCTGGATCAGTGCCGCATGAAAATGCAGCAAACTCCGGCCATCGGTCGTCGTTCCCTCAGGGAATACCGCGACATGTTTGCCCTGGGCCAGCACCTCGGCGACCTGCTGATTGATGATTTTCGCGTGGCCACGACTGCCACGGCGCAGGAAGATCGTATCGTTCTTCGCCGCCAGCCAGCCGATCAGCGGCCAGTGCCGGACCTCCTCCTTGGAGACGAAGGCGGCGGGCAGGGCGGCGTTGATCACGTAGATGTCGATCCACGAGATGTGGTTGGCGACCAGCAGCGCCCCGGGCGCGACATGGGTCAGGTCGGCCTCGACCTCGACACCGAGCGCATCGAGCAGGGCCGCCGACCAGCTCTGCTTGAGCAGCAGCCGGCGACGGTCGCCGCAGAGCGGGAAAACCGTCAGCGAAACGAGCGCCCCGGCCAGCACCAGCAGAACGATGCGGAAAATCCGGAAGGCGCGAATGAAAGCGTTGGTCTGGCTCAGGTCTCTTGTCCCAGGTAGTGCTTGGCGTAGCGGCCGGAAACCTTGGCCATCGGCATCAGGATCGGCAGGTCGGCGGTGTTGAAATCGGGATCCCAGGCCGGCTCGCCGCAGATCCAGGCACCGGCGCGCAGGTAGCCCTTGATCAACGGCGGCACTTCGGCCGGGCGATCCTGCTGCAGAGCGGCCAAGGGCAGCGGACAACGCGGGAAAACGCGGTATTCCTGCGGCCCGAGGTGGTCGGCAGCCAGACGATTATACAAGCTGGCCGCCGCATGGCCGCCATCGGCCATGCTGATCGAGGCGCAACCCATCAGGTAGTCGTAGCTGTTGTCGACCATGAACTGGGCCAAACCTGACCACAGCAGGGTGATCGTCCCGCCGGTCCGGTAATCCGGATGGACACAGGAACGGCCAATTTCGACCAGACGCGACCGCAGGTGCTGCAGGCGGGTCAGATCGAATTCGTTTTCCGAGTAATAACCGACCTGACGGGCGTTTTCCGGCGTCAGGATGCGGTAGGTGCCGACGATTTCGCCGCTTTGCGTATCGCGCACGACCAGGTGCTGGCAGTACGGATCGTAGATATCGTGATCGACGCCTGGCGTGCGGCTCGGCAGATTGGCGCCCATTTCACCGGCAAACACGCGGTGACGCAGGCGCTGGGCATCGAGGATGTCGCTCTGGCTGCGGGCAAAACCGACGGCCAGGTTCTTCTTTTCGGGGCGGCTGCGGCCGGCAGCCTTGTGGATGTTTTCCATGATGTTCTCCTTGTCGTTGTGGAGAACATCATGGATGACGCGTGTTACCGGTGCGTTGCCCGAAGATGACAGCGCGGTTGCATCACCAGGGCGCTGCGCCGAAGGCCTGGCGGTAACGCTCGGCGATTTCCTCGCGGCTGGGCTGGTGGTTCTGGCCGCCACGATGGGCGATCTTGATCGCCCCCATCACCGCCGCCAGCCGGCCGGTCGTCGCCCAGTCCAGACCATTGGCGATACCATAGAGCAGGCCGGAGCGATAGGCATCGCCGCAACCGGTCGGATCGACGATGTCGTCGGCCTGGACGCACGGAATGTCGTAGCGCTGGCCGGCATAGATTTCGGAGCCTTCGCCGCCACGGGTGACGATCAGCGCCTTTACTTCGCAGGCCAGCTGCTCCAGGCTGCGCCCGGTGCGGTCGCAGAGCAACCTGGCCTCGTAGTCGTTGAAGCAGGCATAGTCGGCCAGTCGCATGAAATCCATCAGCTCGTCGCCATTGAACATCGGCAAACCCTGGCCCGGGTCGAATATGAACGGCACCCCAGCCGCGGCGAAGTCGCGGGCATGCTGCATCATTCCCTCGCGACCGTCCGGCGCAACGATGCCGAGCTTGGCACCGGCACTGGCCACCTTGTTGAGATGCGAGAAACTCATCGCCCCAGGGTGAAAAGCGGTAATCTGGTTGTCATCGAGGTCGGTCGTGATGAAGGCCTGGGCGGTAAAGCTGCCGCTGATCTGGCGAACGTGGGTACGCGCCAGGCCGAGCTTGTCGAGGCGGTCGAGATAGGGTCCGGCATCGTCGCCGACGGTGGCCATGATCATCGGTTCGCCGCCAAGCAGCATCAGGTTGTAGGCAATATTGCCAGCGCAACCGCCAAACTCGCGACGCATTTCCGGTACCAGGAAAGCGACGTTCAGGATATGAATCTGCTCAGGCAGGATGTGGTTCTTGAACCGGTCCTGAAAGACCATGATGTTGTCGAAAGCCAGCGAACCGCAAATCAGTGTTGTCATGAGAAATCAGGGGTAGAAGATGTAAAGGCGATAGCCGCTGGCGCCGATATCGCGGGCTTCGATCCACAACTGGACGACAACTTCGCCGTTGGCCGGAAAGGAATCGGAAGTCGTGCCAGGCGGCAGATACTCGGCGGCGTACATGACCCGCCGGGAAACCACGGAATCATTGGTGTCGGTCAGGCTCAGTTCCAGGGCCGGCCAGGCCTGCGGGTAGGCGGCGCTGTTCTTCAGCGTCGCCTGCAGGACAAACAGACCGCGGGCATTGTCCGACTGCAGATCCGAGGTTTCGATGGAAACCAGCGCCGGATTGCGCGACAACGGGATGTCGGCGCCAAGCAGCTTGTACAGCGCGGCCACATCGGGCATGCGCAGGACGATCTCGGTGCGGAAGTGGAAAAGCAACTGCAGGAGAAGGGCAATCAGCAGCAGGACGGCAACCAGCACGAAGGGCCAGACCGCCCGGCGGGCCGGTTCGTTGCCCAAGCCGCCCAGTCCGTCGCCAGCCAGCGTGCCAGCCGCCCAGCGGTTGTAGCTGGAGGCTTCGCTCAGTTCCCGGGCGGCAACCAGGCCAGCCTCGCGGGCGGCCACGGTCGATTCTTCCGGTGTTTCGGCCACATCTTCGCTGTCTGGCAGCGGCTGTTCGGAGTCGATCCGCGGCGCGAACTCTGGCTCTGGCTCTGGCTCTGGCTCTGGCTCTGGCTCTGGCTCTGGCTCTGGCTCTGGCTCTGGCTCTGGCTCTGGCTCTGGCTCTGGCTCAACTTCAACAACTGGTTCGCTGCCGATTTCGGCGGCAAGTGCGACCGGCTCCTCGGCTTCAAGCACCATGGCGCTCTCGGGGAGCCATTCCTCGGACTCATCGAGCGTATCCGAAATCGGGCTCTCGACCAGCTCTTCGTTGCGGTCCCGGCATTCGGTCTGCGTCAGATCCTGTTCCGCCGGGATTTCTTCCGTCACCGGCGGGTTCTCATCCTGCAGGGTTTCTGTTGCAGGTGCCAGATCGTCGTCAGCGGTCTGCCACTCGTCAAAAGCGTTGAATACGGACTGGCAATGCCCGCAACGAACCTTGCCGGCCTTGCGCCGCAATTGCTCGGATGTGACACGAAATACTGTGCCACATGCCGGGCAACGGGTCCGCATCAGGGTTTGAGCCCCGCCAGACATACCCAATCCTCGCGTATATCGGCCACCTGCAGGGGAAGCCACCGGGCGTAGATCGCAATGATCTCGTCGACCTGTTCGCGCAGAATGCCGGACAAGGCGAGCCGGCCACCGGGGCGGACATGCGCGCAGATGGCGGGCGCGAGAACGCGCAGCGGATTGGACAGGATATTGGCCACGACGACATCATACTCGCCGGCAACCGGTTCTGCCGAATCGGCGAACAGCGCGGTCACGCCGTTGCGTTCGGCATTGGCACGGGCGGCCTCGACGGCTTGTGGGTCGATATCGACACCGGCCACCCGAGCGGCCCCCAAACGCCCCGCGGCGATGGCCAGGATGCCCGAGCCACAACCGTAGTCGAGCACGCTGCAGCCCTCGGTCACATTGCGCTCCAGCCACTCCAGGCAGAGCCTTGTGGTCGGGTGCGAACCGGTGCCGAAGGCCATGCCGGGATCGAGGATCAGATTGACCGCGGCCGGATCGGGCGTTTCGTGCCAGGACGGCACGATCCACAGGCGCTCGGAAACCCGGATCGGGTCGAATTGCGACTGGGTCAGTTGCACCCAGTTCTGCTCCTCGACGGTATCGACCGTATAGGCCGGGATTTCCGACAGCCCGATCGCCGTCGCCGCCTCGCCGAGGATGGCGTCTATGCCGGCATCCGGTTCAAGCAGCACGACAACGCGCGAATGCGTCCAGCCCGGCGTCGCCACCGAACCCGGCTCGCCGAACTGCGGCTGTTCATCCGGCGTGCCGGCATCGGCATCCTCGATACTGGCCGACAGCGCTCCTGCTTCGAGGAGTGCGTCGCACATCGGTTCGGCGTGCGACGCATCGGTCATGAAACTGACACTTTGCCAGCCCATCGGTTACAGCTTCACCTCGCCCTTGTCGGCGAGTTTCTGTTCGAGATAATGAATGCTGGTGCCGCCTTCGATGAAGCGGGCGTCCTGCATCAGTTCCTGATGCAGCGGGATGTTAGTCTTGATGCCCTGGATGCTCATTTCGGACAGCGCGATACGCATGCGGCGGATGGCCTGATCGCGGGTGTCGCCATAGGCGATCACCTTGGCGACCATCGAATCGTAATGCGACGGCACCGTGTAGCCCTGATAAATGTGCGTATCGACACGGATGCCGGGGCCACCTGGCGGATGATAAAACTCGATTTTTCCCGGACAGGGGACGAAGGTGAAGGGATCTTCGGCATTAATGCGGCATTCGATCGAATGGCCGCGCAGTGCGATGTCCTTCTGCTTGTAGCGCAGTTTCTCGCCGGCGGCGACGCGAATCTGCTCCTGAACGATATCGACGCCGGTGATCATTTCGGTAACCGGATGCTCGACCTGGACGCGGGTGTTCATTTCGATGAAATAGAACTCGCCGTTTTCGTAGAGGAACTCGAAAGTGCCGGCGCCGCGGTAACCGATCTTGCGACAGGCTTCGGCACAACGCTCACCGATGCGGCCGATCAGGCGGGCCGGAATATGCGGTGCCGGCGCCTCTTCGATAACCTTCTGGTGACGGCGCTGCATCGAGCAGTCGCGCTCGCCGAGGTAGATGGCGCTGCCATGCTGGTCGGCCAGCACCTGGATTTCCACGTGCCGCGGGTTTTCCAGGTATTTTTCCATGTAGACCGCAGGATTGCCGAAGAAACTGCCGGCCTCCTGCTTGGTCATCTGCACGGCGTTGACCAGCGCGGCTTCGGTATGCACGACGCGCATGCCGCGCCCGCCGCCGCCACCGGCTGCCTTGATGATCACCGGATAACCGACGACGCGGGCGATCTTGACGACCTCCTTGGGGTCTTCCGGCAGTTCGCCGTCGGAACCCGGGACGCAGGGCACCATCGCCGCCTTCATGGCGTTCTTGGCCGACACCTTGTCGCCCATCAAACGGATGGTTTCGGCCTTGGGGCCGATGAAGACGAAGCCCGAGGTTTCGACGCGCTCCGCGAAATCGGCGTTCTCGGAAAGGAAGCCGTAGCCCGGATGGATGGCCTGGGCATCGGTCACTTCGGCGGCCGAAATGATGGCCGGAACGTTCAGGTAGCTCAGCGTGGAGGACGGCGGTCCGATACAGACCGACTCGTCGGCCAGCTTGACGTATTTTGCGTCACGGTCGGCCTCGGAATGCACGACCACGGTCTTGATACCCAGTTCGCGGCAGGCGCGCTGGATACGCAGCGCAATCTCACCCCGATTGGCAATTAGAATTTTTTCAAACATGATGGCTCGCTCAGCCGATCACGAACAGCGGCTCGCCGAATTCGACGGCATCGCCGTTCTCGAGCAGGATGGCCTTGACCAC
>CAIXSK010000263.1 GCA_903922075.1 uncultured beta proteobacterium
GCGGCGCCTTGAAGCGGGCCATGAACTCGTCGATGAAGTCGAGCGGATTGATGTCGTCGCGGCGTTCGGCGACGCGGTGGCCGGAGAGGACCAGCACCTGCGGGCCGTTGACCACGATGCGGGTCTGGGCGCCAAGGCCGATGATCGAATAGCGGCCGAAGCGCTCGCCGCCCTGCACCGATTCGAGCAGGTAGGTGAATGGGGCGTTGGCCAGCTTGAGGTAGATGGAGAGCGGCGTGTCGAGGTCGGCAAACGTTTCCAGCGTGACGGGAATACGGTTGTAGCCTTGCGCGGCAAGCGCGTTGAATTCGGTTTCAGTCATGGGGAAGCCTCGGAAATGACAAGGGGTTGCGGTCTGGGTGCGCCAAACAGGCGCCAAAGCGAAATGGGTTTATGGACGCCAGGGGCGCCAGCCTTGCCATTCGTTCCAGAGTCGCGATGTCGTCATTTTTGGTGGAGGTCTTTGAAAGTAAGGGCTTGTTGGTAGGCAACAAGGAGGTTCGATACTAGCGCATCGCAATCGGCACTGTCCACCGGCTTGCCCTCGTTGTAGCCGTAAGGTACGCAGAAGGTCGGCGAACCGGCGGCGCGGGCCGCCAGGATGTCGTTTTCCGAGTCGCCGACGTGCAGGTTGCGATCCGGCCGCACGCCGAACAGCCGGCAGGCGTGCAGGATCGGTTCCGGGTGCGGCTTCTTGTGCGCCGTCGTGTCGCCGGAAACGATCACGTCGAAATAGGCGCTCATGCCCATGCGGTCGAGCAAGGCTTCGGTGAACATCCCCGGCTTGTTGGTCACGACACCCATCTTCAGGCCGTGCGCTTTCCAGGCGTCGAGGCCTGCGATAACGCCCGGATATATCTGGGTGAATTGACCGTTGACCGCGGCGTAGTGGCGCTTGAACGCTTCGATGGCGGCGTGCAGCTGCTCGGCGGAAGGCGCCTGTTCGTGCGTCAGGCAACGCTCGACCAGCACGGCCATGCCCTTGCCGACGAAGCCATGCACCTCGGCCGGGCTGCGCGGCGGCGCGCCGATTTCATCGAGCATCAACCGGCAGGCCTCAGCCAGATCGGCGATGGTGTCGAGCAGCGTGCCGTCGAGGTCGAAGGTAACGGATTGGAAATACATGTTGAGCGAGGTCGGCTGACGATGAAAATGCCGAGTATATAGCGCTGATGCCTGAACCGGCCTAGCGAACGCTGATACTCACCCGATCGAAGCGGCCGTGCTCGTCCATCGCCGTGATGTCGATGCGGCCCGCCTCGCCGAGTCTCTGGATCAGCGGAAGGGCAGCCGCACGGTGGGCGACCAGTTTGCCGTTGAGCAGCCAGTAAACCTGCCCTCTTTGGCCGCGCACCTCCAACCGAATGACCGGATCCTGGTCGTCACGGACACGTTTGATCACTTCGCCATCGGTGACGCCTGAAATCCGCAGCCCTGCCTCCGGCTCGACCTGCTGCCGGCACTTCGGATCCCAAGCGGGCGGCAGCGCCTTGCGGCGCAGATCCCCCCCCAGCCAGGGTTCGAGCGCCGCTGGCCAACGCGCTGCATCGACCTGACGGCGTTGCCGTTCGCCGCACGCCGGCGTCACGCGCAAGCCGCTCACCACATCGACTTGGTAGCTATAGCGCATTTCCCCGCTGCGCAAGCGATCCGGGAAGGTGGGCGGCGCCGTGTCGTTGAGCAGCCAGGCGAGCGATTGGCGATGGCACAGCCCCTCCTCCACCGGGTCATAGCGCCGGCCGAGCGGCCAGCATATTTTCTGCTGGCTGACCGTAGCCGGCGGCGTGCGCGTGACAGCCGGCTGCTGATCGAGAGCACTGAAGATATCGACCAGCAGCGGTGCCGCGATATTGGCACCGAAGAAACCGGGATTCGGCGTGCCATCCGGCCGGCCGACCCAGACACCGACCGTCAGCCGGTCGGAAACGCCGATAGCCCAGGCATCGCGAAAGCCAAAACTGGTCCCGGTCTTCCAGGCGACCCCTCGCCGGATGCCGCTCCCAGCCTCAACCGCGCGACCGACGGGGCCACCGGATTCGAGAATGTCGCGGATGATGAAGGCTGCACCGGCAGAGAGCATGCGCTGCTCGACTCTGGGCGCATCCAGCGTATAGCGCAGCTTGCCGGCGACCCCCTGGCGAGCGAAGGCAGTGTAGGCACCAACCAGCTGCTCCAGCGAGGTACCAGCGCCGCCGAGGATGACCGACAGGTTGGGCGACTCGCCCTTGGGGAAATCGAGTTTCAAACCGCCGCGTCGCAGCGCTGCGACGAAGCGGTTGGGGTCGAGGCGATCGAGCACTTCGACAGCCGGCACGTTGAGCGACTTGACCAGGGCTTCGGAGACGCTGACCGGCCCATGGAAGCTCTGCTGGAAGTTGCCCGGTTGGTAGCCGCCGAAGGATTGCGGTACATCGCCGAGCAGCGATTCAGAATGGATCAGCCCTTCGTCCAGGGCCAGCCCATAAAGGAAGGGCTTGAGCGTCGACCCCGGCGAACGCGAGGCACGCACCATATCGACATGGGCAAAGCGGTCGCTGTCGGAAAAATCGGCCGAGCCAGCATAGGCCCGTACTTCGAGCGTTTCGTTGTCGACCACCAGAGCCGCCATCGAGACGCGCGGTGGCAGGGTACTGAGGCGATGCGTCAGCAATAATTCGACCGCCTGCTGCGCCTGAGCATCGAGGGTCGTGTCTAAGCGCTGGCGGCCTGCGGCATTCTTACGCAAGCGCTCGGCCAGCAGCGGCGCCAGCAGCGGATCGCGCACGGCCTGGGCGACGACCGGTTCCTGCAGTGCATCACGGATATCGGCCTCGGACCACCTGCCGGCCATTCGTTGCAGTACCTTGTCCCGCGCCAGTCGGGCGCGTTCCGGCTGACGATCCGGACGCAGGCGGGACGGCGCCTGCGGCAGCACGGTGAGCAGGGCCGCATCGGCATGACTCAACAACCGGGCCGGCTTGCCGAGATAGGCCCGGCTTGCCGCTTCGACGCCTTCGAGCACCCCGCCCATCGGCGCGTAATTGACGTAGATGCCGAGGATTTCGTCCTTGGAGTAATGGGCTTCCAGTTGCAGGGCGCGCAGGATTTGCCTGAGCTTGCCCGGTATGGTCTTGGGCATGGGTTCGAGAATGCGCGCCACCTGCATGGTCAGCGTCGAACCACCGGAAACGATATGACCGTGACGCGCCCATTGCCAGGCTGCGCGCCCCAGGGCCAGCGGATTGACGCCGGGATGCCAGCGAAACCAGCGATCCTCGTAGCTTTCCAACGCCTCAAGATAGCGCGGCGACAACTCGGCCAGCGTCACCTGATGCCGCCAGACGTGGTCGCGATCTGGAAAGGCGCGCAACGGAGTACCGTCGCGGGCGACGATGAGCAGCGCATTCGGCGCGCCACGGCCGGGCACCCGCGGCGGAAAGGCACGGTCGAGCGCCACGAGCAGGACCAGCACGGCGAGAACGAGCCACACCCGGCGCGGCAAACGATTCAGCCAGCCACGCCGGTGTGCGAATCCTCCCGCCAGCGCCACGATGCGATCAGGGCCTGGCGGGTGGCGAGGCCGGCGCTGCCGTCTCACTGGCCTCCTTGCCGTCGGAGACAATCAGCGTCGATTCGCCGGTGGCCAGGCCATAGACGTCCGGACGGTACATATCCTCGGCATAGATCGGCGGGAAGACGAACTTGCCCGGCGTCACCACACGCACCCGGTAGAACAGGCTCAGCTTGCCCTGCAGGCGGGCTGCTACAACGAAACGGTCGTCGCGGAACTCGACATGCTGGATGCGCGGGTCCTGCATGGCCGCGGCCGGATTAACCCGGTCGATGGTCACGCTGGCGATGCCTTCGCCTTGCGCAATGTTGAGATTCTCGATTTCCAGTCCGGCCGGAATCTTGTCGACGACCATGCCGGTATTCACCCAGCTGCGCGGATTGACGTTGATGCGCACGATCACCGACTCGCCGACGCGCAATGCACGCGGCCGCATTGGCTTGCCGTCGGCCTCGAACAGGTCGCGCGACAGGGCGATAGCGTCGTCACGGTTAGCCGGCATCCTGGCCGGGTGGCCGCTCAGGCTCAACTGCAGGTAGAGCTTCTCCGTGTGCGTGTTCTTGATGCGTACCCCACCCTGCAAGGCCAACGCCGTCAGCGGGCGGACCAGATTGCCCGAGGCGGTGACGGTTTCCGGCTTGTCCTTGCCAGCGAATTCGGCCGTCCAGTTCGTTTCGCCATCAGTCTTGCCGGCAAAATTGCGACCAAGCAGGAACAGGGCAAGCTTCTCCTGCGTGCTGGTATAGCGATTCTTGCCCAACTCTGCGGCAGCAATGGCGACCAGATTGTCCTTGCCCTCGACCTTCAGCTTGTGGCGCTCAAGTAGCGCATAGGACAGCGCCGCGTCGCGCAACGGACTACCGTAGTCGCCCCACCAGTAGCCGGCGTCGCGGCTCTTCTTGACGCCCTCGGCCAAGGCCGTCTGGGCGCGGGTTTCGTCGCCCATCAGCTTGAGCGCCAGACCGAGATGCACCAGAGCCAGCCCCGAATGGGCCTGCTCACGTAGTTCGAACATCTGGCGCAGCGTGGACAGTGGCGCCTTCGATTCGCGCGCCAGCACGTAGCTGCCGTAAGCCAGCACGCCGAAGCGGCCCGCTCCAGCGTAGCGATAGTCCTGCCAGCCATTTTCGCGATAGACCACCTTGCCGCTTGGAAGGCCGGCTGCCCCTTCCTGCAGGTTCTTGAGCAGGAACTCCATGGCATTCTTGCGCATCGCCTCCGGTACCTCGAAACCCTGTTCGCGGGCATCGAGCAGGAAATTGCTAACGTAGGCCGACAGCCAGTACTGGTATTCAGACACGTTGCCCCACAGGCTGAAGCCGCCGTTCGCCGCCTGCATCGCGCCCAGGCGCGCAATCGCCTTGCCCAGCATGTCAGCCCGTTGTTCGCGGTTGTAGGACTTTAGCCCGAAGAGCTTGGCCCCCTCCTCGTCGACCAGCACGTGCGGGTAGGCCGTCGACGTGGTCTGCTCGGCACAACCGTAGGGATAGGTCAGCAAACCCTGGATGGCGCTTCGCACGTCGATCGGCGCCTTGTCGGAAATCACCAGATGCGACTGCACGGTGCTCTTGATGAAACCGCCCAGCTCAGCCTCCTTGATGTCGATGCTTTCGCCGGGTCCGACCGCCAGCAGCTTCATCACCTGCTGCTGCGGGGTTGCCGCCTGGACTTGCAGGCCGAAGCTGCGTTCCAGCTTGAGGCCGCTGGCACTGCTCACGGCAACGCGCACATCGGTCAGGCCGAAAGCGCTGCCCGCCTCGACGGCAAAGCGCAGGGTCTGCTTCTGCTGATCCTTGAGCTCCAACTCGCGCTCAGCGTTCGCCACCTTCAATCCATCACCGTTGACGACGCGAATCTTCAGCTTCTGCATCTCGCCCGACAGGTTATGCAGGTCGAGCGCGACGGTCGCGCTGTCGCCCACGGTCAGGAAACGCGGCGTCATCAACTCCGCGACCAGGGGTGCGGCAATCTCGGTTTCCGCCTCGGCATTGCCGAATCTGTCGGGCGCTGCAAGCACCGCCATCAGGCGCAGTGTGCCGTTGAAGTCGGGCACGTCGAGCGCCACTTCGGCCTCACCCTGGGCGTTCAGCTCGACCGGACCGGAGAACAGGTCGACCAGCCGAACCTTCTTGGGCAGGCTCTTGGTCGCCTTGGGCGCCGCATCGCCGCCGAACTTCAACTTGCCCTTCTGGCCGGCCATCTTCTCGATCAGACGGCCATAGACGTCGTACTGGTCAGCGCCGTAGCGTTGCTTGCCAAAGAAGTGAGCATGCGGATCAGGCGTCGCGAAACGGGTGATGTTGAGGATGCCGACATCAACCGCTGACACCGTCACCACCGCCTTCTGGCCGGCGGCGGCGGGCGCCTTGACCTTCACTTTCAGCTTGCTCTCCGGCAGAATTTTCTTCGGAGCATCCAGCGTGACGGCCAGCTTGCGGTCACCCCGCTCGAGTGGCAGATGGGTCAAGCCCAGAGCACGGGCCGGGGTGACCTTCTCGCCGCTGCCGCCGGGACGCAGCACGGCCACCGAGACGTACAGGTCGTGGCGCTTCCAGCCCTTGTCGACTGGAATATCGAGTGTCGTGCCATCAGCCGACACCGAAATGCGTTTCAGCCACAGGGTCTTGTCGCCCTCAACGGTAACCAATGCCTCGCCTGCATGCGGCGGGGTGATGGTCAACTTTGCGGTCTCGCCGTCCTTGTAGGCGGGCTTGTCGAATTTCAGTGCGACACGGTCCGGACGTACACCTTGGGTTTCGTCGCCGCGCGCGCTCCAGCCACCATAGAAGCGATACTTGGTGACCAGCCGGGTTTCCGGATCTGTGACCTCCAGCCGGTAGCTGCCGTACTTGACCGGCAGGCCGAGCTTGCCGCGCCCGCCGTCAGAGATGCTCACGCTGCCGGTATCGACCAGTTCGTCGGTTTCGGTAAAGCCGCTGTGCCAGCCGCGCTGGTCGTCAAAACGCCAGTAGTAGTCGCGGTTCTCGCGGAACAAGCGAACCGGCAGAGCCTTGCCGGCGAACAGCTTGCCGTCGGCGTTGGCACGAATGACTTCGAACTGGGCGACGCTGCCTTCGCGGGCATAGTCTCCGGTAAATAACGGACGCACACCGACCAGCACCGGCGCCGGCCAGATGACACGCTCAAAATTGCGGACCACCGGGCGTCCGCCGGTTTCCAGCAGGCTCAGCGTGGTGCGCACGGTGTAAGGCGAGCGCTTGCGCTTGGCAGGCGACAGGTCGACCGCCAGATTCAGATCACCATTCTCGTCAAGCACGCTCTGCTCCAGCTCGACGCGCTCGCGCTGGCTGTCCTCGTTGGTATCGCCGAACTCGAAGGCCGGCAGTTTCTGGGCGAGCGGATTCTTCTGGCGCTCGAACACGGCCACGCCGAGCAAGGGGTTGCCGGCGGCCGGCGCACCGTAGAGATAGGCGCCCTTGACCGCGATGTTCAGGCTTTCGTCAGGCGACACCGTCGCCTGCTTGCTCGACAGATCGAGTTTCATGCGTTCTGGCATGAATTCCTCGACCCCAAAGCGATAGTTGGTCGTCGCCCGTTTGTCGGCGGGATCGGCGCGCAGTTCCAGCGTCCAGAAACCGGTCGGCGCATCAACCGGCAGCTCGATGCGGCTTTGGTAGTAGCCGCCCAACTTGGCATCGGGCTGCCAGTTGGCGGTGAACTGGCTTTTGCCATCGGGACGACGCAGGATGGCCTGAATCGGCTGAGCCGCGACGGGCCGGCCGTCAGCGTCACGGGCCAGTACCGACAGATCGAACTGCTCGCCCGGCCGATAGAGGTTGCGGCCGGAATAGGCGAACAGGCGCATCTGACGGCTCAGCAGGCCGGCCACGTCGTATTCGGAGAGGTCGAGCGCCGGCTCCTTGAGCGTGATCATCGAGATCTGCTGCCCTTGGCGCGCCACGACGACCTTGGCGCTGGCAGGGCGTTCAGCAAATTCCGCACGCCCGTTCCCGTCGGTTTCGGCGCGGGCGACCACCTTGGCGTTTTCGTCCATCCACGCCACTTCGACACCCGATACCGCCTGGCCGCTGGTCAGAGAACTGACGTAGGCATCCGCCCCTTTGGCAAACAGCCGGGTGGCGAGGCCGAGATCACTGACATAGAAATAAGTAACCTGATAATCGTATCGGAATCGGTTGGGCTGACTCATTACGGCGATGTAGATGCCGGGCTCGCGCAACTCCTTGATCTCCTCGACCGGGATGAAGGTCACGTTGCGCTTGTTGGGTTTCTGCTCGGTCAGGAAACGCCCGACGAAAACGCTGTCGGTCAGCTTGTGCATGACATCGAGCGACCAGTTGTTGATGGCCCCCTTGAGATCGGTGGCGCGCCAGTCATAGTTATCTTCGTCGGCGTAGTCGCCTTCATCGTTCTGACGACGGTTCGGCACCTTGCGCGTGCCGCTGATCACCTTGTCGAGGAAGCGCGGCAGTTGGTCAGGCTTGACGCGCAGGAACTGGATATCGACTTCCGGCACATTCACGGTCATCACCGGCAGGCCACCATTTTGCTTGGCCGGCAGGACCATGCCGCGGCTCGGGAAATAATAGGCGGGCGACACCGTCGCCGTCAGGATCGAATAGCGCCCCTCGGCCGACAGTTTCTGGCCGGAGAGGGCAGGGAGCCCGGCTGTGACGCGGATCACGTAGCGGGTCTGCGGTTTAATGTGCGGAAAGTAGAGGATGCGCGGATTGTCGCCGACGACCCAGGCTCCCTTGACCAGCTTGCCGCCGTCTGTTTTGACGTCCTCATCCTTGGTACTGACTTGCGGATTGGCGACACCCGGCGTCAGTTCTTCATCGAAATCGCTGTCCTCGTCTTCATCACGGCGCACCTTGACACCATCGGCGGCGCGCAGCGGCATTTCGAAGACCTGAATCTGATCGTCGTAGCTGCTCCGGGCGCTCATCGGATGGGTGAAGCTCAAGGCCAGCGCCGGCGCGCCTTCGAAGTCGCGATTGGTGACATCGGCGATCTCAAATGGACCGGCATCGCCGCCCGTACCTCCAGCATCGCTGCCCGACGGATAGAAATACAGGGCAGCCGCAATGGCAGCCGCAATCGCAATCAGTAGCGCAAAGACTCGAAAATTCAGTCGCCCGGAGAATATGGACATCGACGCCCCTCAGAATTTTTGACAATAAGCCGTCGGGTGCAAACCCAAGCGGCGGATTATGACATTTATCTAGGACAGACTGCGACCGATACGGATCCCCGGTCGGCGGGGGAAGGCCTAAACCTTGGCCAGTTCGCCGCGCAGGGCGCCGATGATCGAATCGTAGCGATGCGGGTCGCTGTCCTGGCCGGCGCCATAGACGGCCGAACCGGCGACGAAGGCGTCGACGCCGGCGCGGGCGATCTCGGCGATATTTGCCGTATTTACGCCGCCGTCGATTTCGAGGCGGATGCGGCGGCCGGTTTCGCGCTCATAAGCATCGAGCCTGGCCCTTGCCTGCCGGGCCTTGGCCAGCGTGCCGGGAATGAATTTCTGGCCGCCGAAGCCGGGGTTGACGCTCATCAGCAGCACGACGTCGATCTTGTCGAGGACGTAGTCCAGGTAATCCAGTGGCGTCGCCGGGTTGAAGACCAGGCCGCCCTGGCAGCCGGCATCGCGGATCAGCGACAGGCTACGGTCGACGTGGTCGGAAGCCTCGGGATGGAAGGTGATGATATTCGCCCCGGCCTTGGCAAAATCGGGGATGATGCGATCAACCGGCTTGACCATCAGGTGCACGTCGATCGGCGCCGTGGTGCACGGCCGGATCGCCTCGCAGACCAGTGGGCCGATGGTCAGGTTGGGAACATAATGGTTGTCCATCACGTCGAAGTGAATCCAGTCGGCGCCCGATGCGATGACGTTGGCCACTTCTTCACCCAGCTTGGCGAAGTTGGCGGACAGAATGCTCGGCGCGATGACGTAATCTTTGACTGACATGATGCTTCCCTGAACAAAAACAGACGAAATTATCCCATGCCCGACGACAACAAGTACCGAATCGAAATCCACCCGATGCCGCAGTTCATTCCGGACCAGTCCGACCCGGAAAACGACCGCTACGTCTTCGCCTACACGATCACGATAAAGAATGTCGGCAGCGTGCCGGCGCAGCTGGTTTCGCGCCACTGGATCATCACCGACGCCAACAATGAGGTGCAGGAGGTGCGCGGCATCGGCGTGGTCGGCAAGCAGCCGCTGTTGCAACCCGGTGAGAGTTTCCAGTACACCAGCGGCTCGGCGCTGACGACGCAGATCGGTACGATGAAGGGCAGCTACCAGATGGTCGCCGAGGACGGCACGCATTTCGAGGCCGAGATTCCGGAGTTCGTGCTGGCCAGTCCGCGCGCTCTGCATTGAACCTTGAAACCTCAGTTGGACGCCGCTGATGGTGCGTTTGGGCGGGATGGCCGGCGCGAAGCGACAACGCGGCAGGCTCATGCCTGCAAGGCGGAGCGACAAAGTCGGACGCCCGACCGGACGTGCCAGCAGCCGCGTAGCGCTGTCAGCCAGCGGGCGAATCGCCTCGAAGGCACGACGGTCAGTGCCCATGCGGTCGATCAAGGAGGGATAAGCGGTCAACTGAGGTTTCAAGGTTGAACCTCAAGCACAGCTACACGCTGATCGCGCCGTTTTACGACGCCGCGATTGCCCGGGCCACTGCGGCCGCACGGCAGCGCAGCCTGGCCGCGCTGCCGGCCGAACCGGGTAGCGTCCTGCTGGCCGGCGTCGGCACCGGACTCGACCTGCCGCACCTGCCGCTGCAGCACCGTTATGTCGGCCTCGACCTGACCAACGCCATGCTGCGCCGCGCCTTGCCGCGGGCCGGCCGGGTCGAATTTGTGCCGGTCCAGGGCGATGCCCAGCGCCTGCCCTTTGCCGATGCCGCGTTCGACAGCGCGGTGTTGCACCTGATCCTCGCTGTCGTCCCTGAACCGGCCCACTGTTTTGCGGAAATCGCCCGGGTCGTCAAGCCCGGCGGGCAAGTCATCGTTTTCGACAAGTTCCTGCGCCGTGGACAGCCGGCGCTGATGCGGCGGATGATCAACCCGCTGGTTCGCCGGGTGGCGACGCGGCTCGACGTCGTTTTCGAGGATTTACTGCCCGCCGCACCCAGCCTGGCGCTGGAGCACGACCAACCGGCGCTAGTCGGCGGCTGGTTCCGGCTGATCCGCCTGCGCAGGCTCTGACGGCGGCGGATCAGGCCGCGAAACCGGCTCGTCGCGGCCGAGCGCATCGGCGATCCAGGCCTGCATCAGAGTCCAGGTCACGGCCAGCACGACCGGCCCGACGAAAATGCCGATCAGGCCGAAACTCAGCATGCCGCCGATGACGCCGGCGAAGATCAGGAGCAGCGGCAGATCGGCACCGCGCTTGATCAGCATCGGACGCAGGAAGTTGTCCAGGCTGCCGACGATCAGGCTCCACACCAGCAAGGCGGTCGCCCAGCCGGTATCGCCCATCCAGTACATCCAGCCAACGGCCGGCAGCAAAATCAGCATCGGCCCGATCTGGGCGATGCACAGCATCAGCATGACCGCCGAGAGCAAGGCGGCAAAAGGTACGCCGGCGACAGCCAGGCCGAGGCCGCCGAGCACCGTCTGAACGATGGCGGTGACGCCGACGCCGAGCGCCACGCCGCGAATCGCCTGTCCGGCCAGGATGATTGAGTTCTCGCCACGCTCGCCGGCCAGCCGACGACCGAAGCGACGCACCAGCCGCGCCCCGTCTTCGCCGCCGGCGTAGAGGATGGCGGCAATGGTCACGACCAGGAGGAACTGGATCAGCATGCCACCGAAGCCACCGACCTGAGCGAGCAGCCACTTGCCGGTATCGGCCGCGTAGGGCGTCACCTTGGCGACGATTCCGGCACTGCCCGCCGCATCCAGTTGGGACCAGGCGGCGGCCATGCGTTCGCCAACCAGCGGCAGGGTTTTGACCCAGGCCGGCGGCGCCGGCAAGCCATTGGCCGCCAGCGACTGGAATGCTACGGTCAGCTGCCCGGAATGCTCAAAAATGGTATCGATGGCCAGCCACAGCGGCAGCACCAGCAACAGCAACAGGGCCAGCGTCATGATCGCCACGGCCGGACTGCGGCGATTGCCGAGACGCGCCTCCAGCGAGATGAACAGCGGCCAGGTGGCGACGACGATCATTGCCGCCCAGACGCCGGCCGCCAGGAAGGGCCGCAGCACCCACAGACTGAGGCCGATCAGCCCGAGGATGCAGAGGATGGCCAGCGTGTTGCGGGCCAGGTCGCGGCGGATATCGGTCACAACGCGCTTCCTGTCGGTTCCGGATCGATCAGCTGCGGTAATCCGCGTTGATCTTCACGTAATCGTAGGAGAAATCGCAGGTGTAAATGTTCGCCCTGGCAGCACCGCGACCGAGGTCGACGCGGACGGTGATTTCGGCCTGGGCCATCACGCGGGCGCCGTCGGCTTCCTGGTAGGCTGCGGCGCGACCGCCGTTTTCGGCGACCAGCACATCATCCAGCCAGACCTTGACGCCATCGACGTCGAGATCGGCGATGCCGGCATAGCCGATGGCGGCCAGAATGCGGCCGAGGTTGGGGTCGGAGGCGAAGAAGGCGGTCTTGACCAGCGGCGAGTGGCCGATGGCGTAGCCGACCTTGCGGCACTCTTCGGTATTCAGACCGCCGTCGACGGCGACGGTGATGAATTTGGTGGCGCCTTCGCCATCGCGGACGATGGCCTGGGCCAGTTCGACGGCGACGGCAATCATCGCTGCCTTGACCTCGGCCCAGCCGGCGTCGGTTTCTTGGGCAATCGTCACGCCGGACTGGCCGGAGGCGATCATCACGAAGGAGTCGTTGGTCGAGGTGTCGCCATCGACGGTGATGCAGTTGAACGAGGCGTCGGCGGCTTCCTTGACCAACTGGTCAAGCAGCGGCTGGGCGATGCCGGCGTCGGTGGCGACGAAACCGAGCATGGTCGCCATGTTCGGCTTGATCATGCCGGCGCCCTTGGAAATTCCCGAAATTGTCACTTTTTTGCCATTGACCGTAGCATTTCGCGACGCCGCCTTGGCGATGGTATCGGTGGTCATGATGGCGTGCGCAGCGGCGTGCCAGTGATCAGCATTCAGATCGGCCTTGGCGGCTGGCAGGCCGGCGACCAGGCGATCGACCGGCAGCGGCTCCAGAATGACGCCAGTCGAGAAAGGCAGCACCTGGTCGGCGCCGATGCCGAGCAATTCGCCGACCGCATCGCAGGTGGCCTGCGCCGCCTGACGGCCCGGCTCGCCGGTGCCGGCGTTGGCGATGCCGGTATTGATAACCAGGGCGCGGATGCCCTTGCCGGCCGCCAGATGGTTGCGGCACAGCTGCACCGGCGCGGCGCAAAAGCGGTTTTGCGTAAACACGCCGGCCACCGTGCAGCCGGCATCGAGCGCCACCAGGGTCAGATCGCGACGGTTCTTCTTGCGGATTTCGGCTTCGGCGACACCGAGGCGGACGCCGGCCACCGGAAACAGTTGGTCGGCAGCGGGCGTGGCGTAATTGACGGGCATGGGAGGATCCAGGATCGAGATGGTAGTCGCTAGTCGGTAGTCATTAGTTGCTAGCGACTAATGACTAGCAACTAACCACTATCAACTCAGTTTTCCGTGGCAGTGCTTGTACTTCTTGCCGGAACCGCAGGGGCAGGGATCGTTGCGGCCGACCTTCGGACCGGCATCAGCGGGTTGCTGGCCGGTAGCCGCAGCGCCTTCGCCCAGGGCCTCGTCGTAACCGGCGTGCTGGTACTGGACGTTCTGGACATCGGCGTGCGGCGCGGTTTCCTGAACATCTTCCGGCGTGCGGATCTGCACCGTGAAGACGATGCGGGTCACTTCGCGGCGGACCTGGTCGAGCAGGCCTTCGAACAGCTCGAAAGCCTCGCGCTTGTATTCCTGCTTCGGATTCTTCTGGGCGTAGCCGCGCAGGTGGATACCCTGACGCAGGTGGTCCAGCGCCGCCAGGTGCTCGCGCCAGTGAGTGTCCAGGCTCTGCAACATGACATTGCGTTCGAACTGGTGGAAGGTCGTGGCACCAACCAGCTCAACCTTGGCCAGGTAGGCGGCATCGGCCTCCTTGGTGATGCGATCGAGGATTTCCTCGTCGGACAGCGTCGGTTCGTCCTTGAACCACTGGGCGACCGGGGCGGCGATTTGCAGATCGGATTCCAGCGCGCGTTCCAGTCCTTCCATGTCCCACTGCTCCTCGACCGATTCTTCCGGCACATACAGGCGGAAGGTTTCGGCGATGACGCTCTGGCGCATGGCGGTGATGGTTTCGGAGATATCGTCGGTTTCCAGCAGCTCGTTGCGCTGCTGATAGATCACCTTGCGCTGGTCGTTGGAAACGTCGTCGTATTCGAGCAGCTGCTTGCGGATGTCGAAGTTGCGGGCCTCGACCTTGCGCTGTGCCGACTCCAGCGAGCGGGTGACCAGCGGATGCTCGATGGCCTCGCCTTCCGGCATCTTCAGCTTGTCCATGATGGCGCGCAGACGCTCGCCGGCGAAGATGCGCAAAAGCGGATCATCGAGCGACAGGTAGAAGCGCGAGGAACCGGCATCGCCCTGGCGACCGGCACGGCCGCGCAACTGGTTGTCGATGCGCCGCGATTCGTGGCGCTCGGAACCGATGATGTGCAGACCACCGGCGGCCAGCACGGTGTTGTGCACCTGCTGCCACTCGTCCTTCATGGCGGCGATCTTCTGCGCCTTGGCGTCGGCAGAAAGGGATTCGTCGGCAGCGACGGCGTCGATATCCTTCTGGATGTTGCCACCGAGCACGATGTCGGTACCGCGGCCGGCCATGTTGGTGGCGATGGTCACCACGCCCGGACGCCCGGCCTGGACGACAATCTCCGCTTCGCGGGCATGCTGCTTGGCATTGAGCACCTGATGTGGCAGCTTTTCCTTGTCGAGCAGGCCGGAGAGCAGCTCGGACGCCTCGATCGAGGTGGTACCGACCAGCACCGGCTGGCCGCGCTGCGCGCAATCCTTGATGTCGGCGATGATCGCCGCGTGCTTTTCGTCAGCGGTCTTGTAGACCAGGTCGTTCATGTCCTTGCGGACCATCGGTCGATGCGTCGGGATGACGACGGTTTCGAGACCGTAGATCTGCTGGAATTCGTAGGCTTCGGTGTCGGCCGTGCCGGTCATGCCGGCCAGCTTGCCATACATGCGGAAGTAGTTCTGGAAGGTGATCGAGGCCAGGGTCTGGTTCTCGGCCTGGATCTGCACGCCTTCCTTGGCCTCGACGGCCTGGTGCAGGCCGTCCGACCAGCGGCGGCCGGTCATCAGGCGACCGGTGAATTCGTCGACGATGACCACTTCGCCGTTCTGCACGACGTAATGCTGGTCCTTGTGGAACAGCGTCATGCCGCGCAGCGCGGCGTTCAGGTGGTGGAGCAGCGTGATGTTGGCGGCGTCGTAAAGACTGGTGCCTTCCTTGAGCAAGCCATGCTCGGCGAGCAGTTGCTCGGCGTGCTCGTAGCCGGTTTCCGAGAGATGGACCTGATGGCCCTTCTCGTCGACCCAGTAGTCGCCTTCGGCGTTCTCTTCCATCGCCCGCGTCAGATTGGGCACGACGTCCTTCATGCGCAGGTAGAGATCGGTGTGATCCTCGGCCTGGCCGGAAATGATCAGCGGCGTGCGCGCCTCGTCGATCAGGATCGAGTCCACTTCGTCGACGATGGCGAAATTCAGGCTGCGCTGGACGCGCTCGCCGGCCGTATAGACCATGTTGTCGCGCAGGTA
>CAIXSK010000264.1 GCA_903922075.1 uncultured beta proteobacterium
CGGCTGGAGCACGCTGCGCATCGCCGAGCAGTTTCCCGATCACGTTGTGCTCGGCGGCGACCAGTCGAGCGACCGGATAGCGCGAGGCAAACCGATGGCCCTGCCGGCCCTTGCGCTGCTGGTCCGCGCCGACCTGGTCGATTTCTGGCGCCTGCTGGCCGAACACGGCATTCGGCTGGCCCGCCACTACAACCTCTACCCGAACCCGTGGCCGAAAATCGGCCATCTGGCGCGGCGCTGGCACGGCCACGCGGTGTTTCCGGTCTGGCGCGAACTGGGCGGCGAACTGGAGTGCCGCAGCAACTGGCGGATCTACATCGAGGAAATGGCCCGGGCGCTGACCCTGCTCAGCGGCCAGCCGGTGGTGGCCGAGCCTTACGCGACCGCTGATCCGCTGACCCCGTTCGAGAAAAAATATCTCGCCTCCGGCCACCGGCTCTGGCGCTGCCGGGTCACGCTGTCATGAACGTCTGTCAGAGTTGTGGCGCCTGCTGCGCTGCTTTTCGCGTCGATTTTCATCCGGCCGAGCTGGCCGGCGGCGCCTTTGCCTGGGGTGAGGGCGTACCCTCTGAAATGACCGTGCCGGTGACGCCGGCCATCGTTCGCCTGTGCGGCACCGATGCGGCGGCACCGCGTTGCGTGGCGCTCGCCGGGACGGTTGGCGAGTCTGTTGTCTGCACGATCTACGACGTCCGTCCCTCGCCCTGCCGCGAATTCGACACCGGCCATGCGGCCTGCGCCCGGGCCAGGCAGCGCCATGGTTTGGCGCCGCTATAAACAATGTTTATCCCCGTTTTTGTCGGGTAAGTCTGTGGATAAGCTCGGGACAGACCGGCCAAGTCGCTGAGCAGGAAGGGAATTCCGGCGTTGCCTGGAAAATAGGCACGGAAGCCCTTCAGAGCGCCTTTTTGGTGGCGCGTTTTCGCCGCTTCGGCGTGTGCAACTGGGTTTCGATCAATTCCGCCGGCAGCGGCTTGGAGTACAGGTAGCCCTGCAGGAATTCGCAGTTCAACAGGGCCATCGTCTCTTGCTGGGCGACAGTTTCGACGCCTTCGGCAACGACTTTCATGCGCAGACTGTGGGCCAGCGCCGTGATGCCTTTGACAATAGCGACCGCGTCCTCGTCATTCGGGATGTCCTGGATGAACGAACGGTCGATTTTCAGGATATTGGCGGGCAGGTGTTTCAGGTAGGAGAGCGACGAATAGCCGGTGCCGAAATCGTCGATGGAGATGTGGATGCCCAGGCTGCGTAGCTCGCGCAACAGATCGATGCTTTCGGCAGCCCGCGCCATCATGACGCTTTCGGTGATTTCAAGGACCAGCGAGGTGGCCGGCAGGCCGCTCTCGTTCAGGGCGCTGAGGATGATGTGGTGGAGGTCGGGCTGTTCCAGTTGCTTGGATGACAGATTGACCGCGACATGCAGTTCGGGGACGCCATTGTCCTGCCATGTCTTGGCCTGCAGACAGGCAGTGCGCAGGACGCGTTCGCCCAGGGGCAGGATGAGACCGGTTTCTTCGGCAACAGGGATGAATTCGGCCGGCGAGACGACGCCGCGCTCGGGGTGTAGCCAGCGGACCAGCGCTTCGACGCCGGTGATCCGGCCGCTGCGCGTTTCGACCACGGGTTGATAGAAGACGGTGATTTCCTCGCGATCCAGCGCCCGCCGGAGATCGGCTTCCATCTTCAGGCGGTCGGAGATGGCGGATTCCATGGTCGCTTCGTAGTAGCAGAAGCCGCTGCCGCTGCTCTTGGCCCGGTACATGGCCGTATCCGCGTGGCGCAGCAGGCGATTGATGTCCGGTCCATCCTCGGGATACAGCGCAATGCCGATACTGGCCGTCACGACGATTTCCTGGTCATCGATGAACAGGGGGGCCGATACCGTGCGGCAGATGTTCTGGGCGACGCTGGCGGCAACGCCCGAATTCGGCAGGTCGCCGAGCAATACCGTGAATTCGTCGCCACCCAGACGGGCCACGCAATCGTCCGCCCGCACGCAACCCTTGAGACGTTGCGCCATGGTGGCCAGCAACTTGTCGCCAACTTCGTGGCCCAGCGTGTCGTTGATGAATTTGAAGCGGTCGAGATCGAGGAAGAGGACGGCCAGTTTTCCGTTGTGGGCTTCGGCTTCTTCGATCGATCGAGCCAGATGCTCCATGAACAGCAAGCGGTTGGGCAGGCCGGTCAGCGTGTCGTTGTAGGCCAGGTGCCGGACATGGCGTTCCGCCCGGGTGGCGTCGATAATCCGGCGCACCCGCTGATTGACCACCGACAGGTGGATGGGCTTGGGAATGAAATCGCTGGCCCCGGCTTCGAAGGCGCGCTCGATCGAGTGGCGGTCTTCGAGCGCCGTAATCATCAGGATCGGAATGTCCTTCCAGCGTGGGTGGCGCTTCAGCGCGGCGCAGGCGTCGAAACCGTTCATCACTGGCATCAGGGCATCCATCAGGATGGCGTCGGCCGTGTTGTATTCCAGCCAGTCAAGCACTTCGCTGCCGTCGCCGGCTTCCTCGACCCGGAATCCGCTGCGGTACAGGGCGTGGCGCAGGGCGGAGCGGGTACTGCGGTCGTCATCGACGACCAGGACGAGCGGCGCATCCTCGCGCAGTTGCGGCAAGGTGGATGAAGACTGGTCCAGTTCGGCCATCAGGGCCGGCTCAATCAGGGCGAACTCGGTCCGCAGGCGCAGCAGCAGTTCGCTGGCTTCGCTGAGGACGCCGGCTTCGGCCTGCAATTCCAGCTCGCGGGCGACATTGGCCATGGCAATTGCCCCCAGGTTGCTTGCCGCACCTTTGATGGCGTGCGCAATATTCCCGAGGGTCGAGGCATTGCCTTCGGCGATACCGGTTTCGATCTGGATCAGGTAATTTGGGATGTCTTCGAGGAAAGGGCGGATGGCTTCGCTGACCGAAGTGCCCAGTATTTCCCTGAGGCGTTTGAGTACCGTGGCGTCGAGTTGCGGATTGCCGCCTGTCTCGCTCGGACGGTCCGGGGCCGGCACGGGGTCGGAGTGCCAGTGCAACCACTCGGTCAGGCAGGTCGCCAGAGCATCCAGTGTCAGGGGCTTGGGCAGGTGACCGTCCATGCCGCTTGCCAGGCAACGTTCGATGTCGGCAGGCAAGGTGTTGGCGGTCATGGCGATGATCGGCACATGGCGATCGGTATCCGCCTCCAGGCTACGGATGGCGTGGGTTGCCTGGAGACCGTCCATTTCCGGCATCGAGCAGTCCATCAGGATGAGGTCCCAGCCGCCGGCACGCCATGCCTCCACCGCCTCGATGCCATTCCCCGCGATGTCGCTCGTGCAACCGAGCATGCGCAGCATGCCGGTGGCGACCAATTGGTTGGTCGCGTTGTCTTCGGCAACCAGGATTCGGCCGCTGCGGCTGAATGGCTTGTCGGCATCCGGGCGTCTGGCCGGCAAGGGTATGCCGACGATACAGGGGGCGGTAAACCAGAACTCGCTGCCATGTCCAGGCGCGCCGTCGACGCCGATCTTTCCACCGAGCAGAAGAACAATCTGCTTGCAGATCGAGAGTCCCAATCCACTGCCGCCGTAGCGGCGGGTGGTTGAGGTGTCGGCCTGGGTGAATGAGTCGAAAACAATGCCTTGCAATTCCTTGGCAATGCCAATGCCCGTATCGCGTACGCCGAAGCGCAACATGCGACCTTCCTCGATTGTTTCGACGGCCAGGGTGACAGAGCCGTGTTCGGTGAATTTGATGGCGTTGCCGAGCAGGTTAATCAAAACTTGCCGGATGCGCGCCGGATCACCTGTCAAATTCGATGGGACGTCGTTGGATACGCGGGCGGTCAGCGCAAGATTCTTTTGGGCGGCGAGTGAGTGGAACATGTTCATCACGCCGTCGATCAGGGGCTGTAGTTCGAAATCGCAGGCGTCGACCTCCATCCGGCCTGCTTCCAGGCGCGAAAAGTCGAGGATGTTGTTGATCAGTTCCAGTAGATACTGCGATGAGTCCCAGGCCAGG
Organism: uncultured beta proteobacterium; assembly: GCA_903922075.1. GTDB lineage: Bacteria > Pseudomonadota > Gammaproteobacteria > Burkholderiales > Rhodocyclaceae > Azonexus. The sequence continues at coordinate 3,993 of CAIXSK010000264.1, forward strand.
CCAAGCAGTTCCTGCTGTTCGCGATTTACCCTGCTCATTTTGAGCATATCGAGTGTGCCGATTACCCCGTTGAGCGGGGTGCGGATTTCGTGGCTGATCGTGGCCGCGAAATCGGCTTTCAGTTTGGCGAAACGCAAGGCGCTGTCGCGGGCCAGTCGCAACTCCTGTTCGCGTTGCTCAAGCGCCTCCATCATGCTGTTAAAGGCGTGGGCCATGTCAGCCAGATCCTGCGGTCCGTATAGATCGGCGCGCAGTCCGATTTCGCCTTTTTCGGCACGGGCCATGGTCGCGGAGAGATCCGCCAAGGGCTGTGTGAGGCGCCGGGCAAGCATGCGTAGGCCAAGCACGAAAAACACCGAAAACGCGATGCCCGCCGCGAAATTGACGACGAAAACTTCGCGGACCAGCGTTTTCAGTGTTGCCTTGCTTTGATCGATGATGACAAAGCCAAGCAGGATGTCGTGCCGTTCCGTCGTCTCGAATTGAGTGTCCGGGCCGGAAACCGACCACACGGGGGCGACGAAACGCCATCCGTCAGCGCTTTCGCCGTCTAGGTAGGGATCGCGTACGTTGGAGGGAGGGGGGCGGCTCGCTTCGTCGACAATGGCTTTGCCTTTCTCGAGCAGGATTCGCCCGTCAGCTTGGCGAATCTCGATGCGGGTTACGTCCGGGAAGGCTGAGGCGGCAGCCAGTGCCTCGGCAACATTTTCCGTCGAGCCGAAGGCCAGTGCCAGGCGGCTCTGCGACGCAAGATTTCGGGTGATGCGCAGGCCGTCATCCAGCTTGCCGGCATAAAGTTGACGGCTACCTTGCCACGAGGTGGTCAGGGCGGCCAGTAGCGAAATGCACAAGACACCCACCGAGAACAGGATGGCCAGTTGACTGCGAAATGTGGTTTTTCTAAAGCGGCGCAGCAAACCGGACAACCAACCCATGGTGGCCTATTGCTCCGGGAAGAGCAGGTCGAAGCCCTGTTGCTGGGCGTTCGAGGAGGCCAGGCCAAGGTGGCTGGCTGTTCGCGTATTGAAGGCGGTCAACACGTCACGCAGCGGCAATACGCCGCGCGCGACAGGGCTGCCGCTGGCCAGGCCGAGGGCCGATGTGGCCAGGTTGCGCCCAAGTTCGACATTGTTGGGATAGAGGGCGAAGAGCGCCCCTCGTTTGACATGCGAAACGTTGCTGGAAAATACCGGGATACTCTTCGACCACGATTCCTGCAGGACCAAAGGCAGAACCAGCGAGTCGTCCACCGTGGCGCTGTCCTGCGGCAACCAGAGTGCGTCGCGCTTGGGATCGGCTGTCGCGAAAAAATTCTGGTAGATGACCAGGGAACTCTTCAAGTCGCTGGCTTCCTGGGCAAGCAGTTCGATACCCTGAGCGCGGGCTGCTTCCTTGGCCAGTTTGATCAGCCAGGCATTCTGACGAGGCTCGAAAACCACAACAACGCGCTGAGTTTTCGGCGATAGCGCCTTCAGGCGAGCAAACAGCAAGGCGGGGTCAGGTGCCAGGCTGAGAATGGCGCCATTGCGTACATCGGTGTCGGGAACCGATACGACGCCGCCCGCAATGACACCGAATTCCTTATCAAGCGCGCTGGCCGCCTTCAGGCCATTGCGCCCCAAGGCGATGACGACGCGAACATCCTGCCGCCTCAGTTCGCCGGAAATGGCTTGGGCGTTGAAATTGCTCCCGACCGCAAAACTGCTTACCTTGGTTTGGGCGCTTTCCTCGATGCCCTCGATGATTTTTGAAAAGACACTGCGATAGGGCTCGCCGATATCCGGGTAAAGCACCGCGATCGGCCCGATGCTGCCGCCGGCCGCAGCGAGCCGGATCGGTCCGCCGCGCAGGGCGGCCGCCATCAGCAACTGACTGAGGCGTGGCTCTTCAAGATCCTTCAGGGTCAAGCGGATGATCTCGACACCCGGGGTGCCTTCCATGCCGCCCAGCACGCTGGAAAAAGCGCCTGAATTGTCGTCGTCGGCTTCGGCAAAAATTACTGCGATACGCGTCGCGCCTGCCTGAACCTGGAGGCTGCAGGCAATTAGTACAACGGTCAGTAATAATTGAAGAAAACGCAATGTCATGTGGACATTATAGGCTGTAACGCGCCTGAATCCAGAAGGTGCGGCCTGGCATCGGCAGGTCGTAGATGATGCCGGAGGCAGCCTTGGTCGGTTCGCGAATCTCGGCGTTGAACAGGTTGTAGACCGAGGCCGAGAAATCCCAACCGCGTTTCTTCGGCGCGGTACGCAAGGTCAGATTCACCGAGGTGTAGTCCGGAATTTGTGCCCGGCTGTCGCCGGCAGGTCGTTCGCGGTCGGCTACGTAGTTGACTTGCCCGCTCAGTAGCCAGTCCGAATGAACGCGCCAGTCGGCACGGGTGTAAAGATGATGGTGTGGTGCGTAACCGGCATCCCGATGCGTGGTTTGGTCAATGTTTTTTTGGTAGGCGTAATGTCCGGAGAGGCGCAGGGCGCTTGAAACATCCCACTGAATTTCGAGTTCACCACCCTTGCCCTTCTGTTTTCCGGTGTTCTGGTACGTGGTTCCCGACTGATTGATGATGTCGGAAATCTCATGCTGGAAAATGTTCAGGCTGGCTTGCAGGTCATGCCGGACTTGCCAGGTCGCTGCCGCTTCAAGCGTGGTGATTTTTTCCGGCTGCAGGGCTGGATTGCCGAGCGCTACCGGGTTTCCGGTCGCATACTGCTCGACGAAAGAAGGGGCACGGAAAGCCGTGCCGTACATCAACTTGGCCGTCAGATCCTGGCGCGCTTCCCAGACCAGGGCCAGGCGCGGGTTGGTGGTGCTGCCGAAATCGGAATAGCTGTCATAGCGCACCCCGCCGGTCAGTGTCCAATCGCGGGCGAAACTCCATTCATCCTGCGCATAGACATAACTGAGATGGCGTTTGTGGGGGGCGAGGAAAAGGTTGGCGCCGCTCGCCGAATACATCGGCAGGGGGGTCAGTACGGGAATCTGGGTGAAGTTCTTGGTTTCGCTGGTCTTGTAGATTTCCAGTTCGTCGTGACCAATACCAAAACGAATCCGGTGGTCGGCAAATCCTGAATAGACGCTGGTGGCCGTAAATCGTACTTGGCGCTCCCACTTGTCAGGGTCGCCGATCATGCCATCGGGA
>CAIXSK010000265.1 GCA_903922075.1 uncultured beta proteobacterium
ATCGTGCTGATGAACAACGCCGTGCTCGGCCTGGTGCACCAGCAGCAGACGCTGTTCTACGGCGAGCGCCTGTTCGCCTCGCAGTTCAAGGGCATGCCCGATTTCGTCAAGGCCGCCCAGGCCTTCGGCATCGCTGCCGTCGACCTCGACGCCGCGCCCAACCCCTGCGCCGCGCTGATGGAAGCCATCGCCCGCCCCGGCCCCTGTCTGATCCACGCCAGCATCGACGCCGAACAGAAGGTCTATCCCATGGTGCCGCCGGGCGCCGCCAACCGCGACATGATCGGAGCCTGAGATGAATTCATTCAATCGTGCAGAACAAAACGCCCTCGCCCGCGCCGTGCTGGAAATCGACGTCAACAATCATGCCGGCGTGATGTCGCACGTCGTCGGCCTGTTCTCCCGGCGCGCCTATAACGTCGAAGGCATCCTCTGCCTGCCGGTCGGCGATGGCCGGCGTAGCCGCATCTGGCTGCTGGTCAACGAAGACCTGCGGCTGGCGCAGATGATGAAACAAGTGGAAAAGCTGGAAGACGTCATCGCACTGCGCCGACATAACGCCGACCACGCGGTCTTCCGTGACCTCGAAACTTTTTTCCGGCCGTAAGAAAGCGTCAGGAAGCTGCCGGGGTATCCCGGCGCTTCCGCTTGTATTCACGGATGAGTTCAAGTTCGTCGTCGCTGATCGATTCGAAGCGCAAGCCGACCAGGCGTCGCTCGCCGACCCGGCGAATCCGCATGATGCTGACGTAGGCTTCGACCGAACCGCCAAGGTCGGGCGACTCGATCCGGCAGACGCCGACCTCGCCGCTCGGCCGGGCGCCAAGCACCGCAGCATCGATCAGCACGCCGACCCCGGACACCGAAATGTCGGCCGCCGGCAAATCAAGGTTCTGCCCACCCAGACTGAGGAAGACATGACCCTTCAAATAGACGCGGGGAGCACGACGGCGTTCTCTCACGACAAAAATTCCGGACGACCATTCAGACGCTTATTGTCCCACGGTCCGCGACGATGCGCTCCATAATTTGCCTGGCATCAAATACGCGATATCGCCGGCTGGCCCTGTGTCTCGGATACCAATATAAGAGGCATATAATGGATGCTTGGTAAATAGGGCATTTGGATAGCCGCCTAAGTGCAAGCACCTAGGGACTTCCAGATTGCCAAGGCCGATAATTAACATTAGTGTCGGAACTATTTAATCTAAAAACATGACGATCCGCTATTGGTAAAATCGGCCCGTCCGAACTGAAGTGTTTTAGCTGAATGAGCGTGAGCAAAAATCAACGAGAAATGATCCAGGAATGGAACCCGGCAGATGACTGAGTCGACGCCTGGCTACCAGCCCAAACACGCGGTACTCCGGATCGTCCTGATCTATGCGGTATTTGCCGCGCTGTGGATTCTGTTTTCCGACGCAGCAGTCGAGGTCATGTTCACGAAGCCTGCGCAACTGGTCCGCGCCAGCATGATCAAAGGCTGGTTGTTCGTTGCCGTGACCTCGATCATCCTTTATGGCCTGGTCAGCCGCATGCAAGCCCAACTACTCGCTTCCGCGCAACGCGAGCAGGCGACGCAGGCAGAAAAGATGCGCGCCCTGCAACTGATCGAAGCCATCGCCGAAAGTTCGGACGACGCAATCTTCGCCAAGGACCTCGAAGGTCGCTACATCCTGATCAACCGGGCGGCCAGCAACTTTGTCGGCAAATCGGCGAACGAGGTGCTCGGCCAGGACGACCGCGCCATTTTCCCGCCCGATCAGGCGGCGATGCTGATGGAGGCTGCCCGACGCATCGCTCGGGAAAACCGCTTGCAGACCATCGAGGAACGGCTCAGCACCCCGGGCGGCGAGCGTGTCTTTTTAGCCACCAAGGGGCCACTCCATGATCAGGATGGGCAGGTCATCGGCACCTTTGGCATCGCGCGCGACATCACCGAGCGCAAGACCATAGAAGCAGCCTTGGTGGCCAGTGAACAGCGCTTCCATACGCTTTTCGACAGCGCCACGGTCGCCATCATGGTGCACGACCGGGAAACTGGCATCCCGGTCGACGCCAACCCGCACGCCCTGAAAATCTACGGCTACGAAACCCTCGAGCAAATTCGCAAGCATTCCCTCTGGCTACCCCCACCCTTTGCTGTCTCCGACATGGTGAACTGGGTCAAGCGCGCGGCGCGCGAAGGAAGCCAGCATCTGGAATGGCAAAGCGAGGACATCCATGGCCGGCGATTCTGGCTCGATGTACTGCTCAGCACCGTGGTCATCGACGGCGAGGAGCGAGTCCTGTCCGTGGCGACCGACATCACCACCCGCAAGCTGACCGAGGAAGAACTGCGCCGCAACCATGACGAGTTGTCCCGCTTCAACCTGGCATCGATCGGGCGCGAACTGGACATGATCGAGTTGAAAAAGCAGGTCAACGCACTTTCCGGCGAACTCGGCCGTACGCCACCCTACTCACTGGCCTTCCTTGACGCCGTGGAGGAGCAGCCACCGAAAGGGAACGATCGGCCATGAGCCCGCGGCTGGCCCTCTCCATGGCGCTGCCGCTTGCTGCCTGCGGGCTGCAATGGCTGCTCTGGGAGCACATCAAGCCGTATGTCTGGGTTCTCTTCTTTCCCACCGCCTTTTTCTGTGCCTGGCTCGGCGGCCTGCGCGGCGGCTTGATCGGAACGACGCTCAGCGCAGTGCTGGCCTGGTATTTTTTCATCCCCTCGACACCATCGTTGTTCGCCGGGAGCCCGGCCAGCGTCATCTCCATCGCCGTGTTCCTGGTCATGGGCTACCTATTCGCCTTCTTTTTTGAGCGACTGCACGAGGCCCAGGAACGAACGGAAACACGTTTCGAGGCCACCTTCGAACAGGCCGCCGTCGGCATCGCACTACTCACCCCGGACGGCCGCTGGCTGCGGGTAAACCGCAAGCTGAGCGATATCGTCGGTTACCGCCCTGACGAACTGCTGGCCAAAAGCTTCCAGGACATCACCCACCCCGACGACCTGAGCTCCGACCTGGAACTTGTCAGACAGGTACTCGCCGGCGAAATCAGTACCTACACGCTGGAAAAACGTTATCTGCGCAAGGACGGCAGCATCGTCTGGATCAATCTGAGCGTATCCCTGGTCCGTCAGCCGGATGGTTCGCCGGATTATTTCATCTCGATCGTCGAGGACATCTCGGCCCGCAAGGATGTCGAGGCCAACCTGACCGAAGCCAAGCGGCTGGCCAAACTGGGGCATTGGCACTGGGACCTGCACACCGATAGGCACTTCTGGTCGGAAGAAATCTACCGCATCTACGGCCGCGACCCGGCCCTGCCGCCGGCGGTCTATCCGGAAGTCCAGTCTTATTTCACACCGGACAGTTGGGCCGGACTGGTCACCGCCGTCGAAAACTGCCGGGCAAGCGGCCAGCCCTACACCTGCGATGCCGAAGTTGTCGTCGCCGACGGAACAAAGCGCTGGGTCACCGCCCGTGGCGAGACGGTCCGTGGCGCCGACGGCAAGACCATCGCCCTGCGCGGCACCGTTCAGGACATCACCGAGCGCAAGCAGGCGGAACAGGCGCTGGCCGAAGCCCAGGCGGCGATCCTGGAACAACAAAAACAGGCGCGTCTCGCCATCCTCAACCAGATGCAGGATGCCAACGCCGCACGAGCCAAAGCCGAGACGGCCCTCGCCGCACTCCATGAAAGCCAGGAGCAGCTCAAGCTGTTCATCGAACATGCCCCGGCTTCGCTGGCCATGTTCGACCACGAGATGCGCTACCTGGCGGTCAGCCACCGCTGGCTGACCGAGTACGGCGTCGGCGACCACAACATTCTCGGCCACTCGCACTACGAAATCTTTCCGGAAATTGGCGAGGACTGGAAATCGATCCATCGTCGCGGCCTGGCAGGCGAAGTCATACGGGCCGACAGCGAACGCTTCGAACGGGCCGATGGCAGCGTGCAATGGATACGCTGGGAGGTTCGGCCGTGGACAACGGCGGATGGCGCCATCGGCGGCATCGTCATTTTTTCCGAGAACATCACCAGCCAGAAGCTGGCCGAAGAGGAAATCCATCGCCTCAACACCGATCTCGAACGCCGCGTCGTCGAGCGCACCGCCGAACTCTCGGCCGCCAACCACGAACTGGACAGCTTTGCCTACGCCGTGTCGCACGACCTGCGGGCACCGCTGCGGGCAATGAGCGGTTTTTCCCAGGCGTTGCTCGAAGATTACGGCGACCAGCTGGCCGAGGATGCCAAAAAATATCTCCATCAGATCGGCATCGCCAGCCACCGGATGAGCGATTTGATCGACGGCATCCTGGCCCTGTCGCGGAGCACCCGCGGCGATCTGCGCCGGGACCGGATCGACATCTCGGCCCTGGCCACCCAGCGGCTCGCCGCCCTCTCTGGCGAAGATGCATCGCGCCAGGTAAGCGCTCAGATCGAATCCGGCCTCACGGTCGCAGGCGATGCCCGCATGATCGAGGCGGTGATCGACAACCTGATCGACAACGCCTGGAAATACACCGGCAAGGCCAGCGCCCCAGCAATCCGGGTCTATGGCGAGACACGCGAGGGATCGCCGTGGATTTGCGTCGCCGACAACGGTGCCGGATTCGACATGGCCCATGCCGAGCGGCTGTTCAAGGCATTTCAGCGCCTGCACCGGCAGGACGAGTTTCCCGGCATCGGCATCGGCCTGGCAACGGTACAGCGCATCATTCACCGTCACGGCGGCGAGATCGAGGCAAACGGCAAGCCCGGTCTTGGCGCCACCTTCTGTTTCAAGCTGCCACCGGCAAGCAGCCCCAAGGAAAGTGAGTAAGCCATGAGCATCCGGAGCATTCTTCTCGTCGAAGACAACCCCCAGGATGAAATGCTGACCGTGCGCGCCTTGCGCCGGGCCAATGTGGCCAATCGCATCGATGTGGTGCGCGATGGCCAGCAGGCGCTGGACTATCTTTTCTTCCGGGGCGAATTTGCCGAACGAAACCCGGGATTGCCCACCGTGATCCTGCTCGATATCAGCCTGCCCCGACTATCCGGACTGGAGGTTCTTGAGCAACTTCGCGCCAACGAAGACACGGCGCTGCTGCCTGTCGTCATCCTGACCTCATCCGACGAGGAGCGCGACCGCCTGCAGAGTTACGAATTCGGCTGCAACAGTTTCGTCAGAAAACCTGTCGACTTTGCCGAATTCGCCGAAACCGTGGCAAGACTGGGCGTGTACTGGCTGGCGACCAATCAACCGCCGCAGGAGAACTGACGTGGCCATCGACCGCTCGCTGAACATTCTGGTCATCGAGGACAACAACGCCGATTACCTGCTGCTGGAGCGCTTCCTGCGGCAGCACGACGTCCCCATTGCGGCGATCCGACGCGTCGATTGCGATGCCGACCTGGGCACTGCGCTGAAGTCCGACTGGGACCTGGTCCTTTCCGATTACAACGTTCCCGGCATGGATTTTCGGGTTTCCTTGAGCGTCATCCTGTCCCGGCGTCCCGAACTGCCGGTGATCCTGGTTTCCGGCAGCATCGGCGAGGAAGCGGCGGTCGAACTGCTGCATCTCGGGCTCGCGGATTTCATCCTGAAGGATCACCTGAGTCGCCTGCCCAACGC
>CAIXSK010000266.1 GCA_903922075.1 uncultured beta proteobacterium
ACTCAGGTCACCATGCGCTCGGCCCGCGCCCGATCCCACAGACGCTTGTTCATCTCATCGATCGGCAAGCCGAAACGGAAGCTCTTTTCGAGTTCGCGCAGCAGCGGCATCAGCTCCATCCCGATAGTCCCCAGGCAGGGCCGCAGCACCGCCGGGTCGGTCGTCGTCAGCAAATCCTTGAGTTGCGGCACGAAAGTCTCGCAATTGCCGAGCCCCGATCCCTGGTAGTCCGGGCGGGCCGTCACCCGGTTACCGCCGGCCTTGCGGGAAGCGGCCAGACGGTCGTGCGCCATCTGCAACAGCGCCGGGCCAGTCAGCTCCATGCCATCGTCCGGCATCACCGCGACGCCGGCGCTGACCGTCAGATCGAGACGCTGGCCGCGCACCGACACCTGCGCCGCCGCCATCGCCTTGCAGATACGCGTCGCAAAGCGGCTGCAGGTATCGCCGGTAGTCGCCGCGGCGACGATGACGACCAGGCCGTCCGGCAACTGGCCGATGCAATCCTCCGGGCGAATCTTTCTGGCCAGCATGAAGGAAAATTTTTCCGCGGTCCTGATCGCCAGGTCGTTGCCGTGACGGGCGAGCAGATCATCGTAACCGTCGATAGCGAAGGCGATGACGCCGACTCCCTGGCCGTCGGCGGCCAGGGGCAGGCTCTTGGCCAGATACTCTTCGACCGTTTCCCGGGGCTGGACGGCATCCTCGTTGCCGCAACTACCCTCCACCGCCTCGACGTCTTTCGGCTCGTTGCCGCAGAGACCGGCCAGTTCGCCCAGCCGCCCCATGATGTCGCTGACGCCGACATCGGTCTGCACCCCGATTTCATCAAGCTGATCATCGGGAAACGCAGCGGCCTGCGGCGTTGCCAGTGGAGCAGCGAGGATGCCATGGACCTCAGTGACGTCGCCGCGGTATTCCAGCAAGGCCGAGGTGACGACATCGACCGAGACATTGTTGCCCTTGACGACGAAATCCGTGACCCCGCGTTCAACGGCCTGCCGACGGTCATCGTCGGAAAATGACGCGGAAACGACGAGGAAGAATGGCAGCCGATTCAGACGGGACAACTTGCTGGCCCGCAGGCGCTCAAGCAATCCGAAGGCATCGAGCTTGCTCAATCCCAAGCCGGACACGACGCCAACGATGGCGCTGTCCAGGACGAGCGTCTGCCACGCCGATTCACCGCTGGATTCCTCGCGGACCTCGAAGCCGTCGGCCAGTTGCTTGGCCAGCGATGCGCGCACCACCTTGGAGGCATCGGCAACCAGAATTTTGCGTTTATTCGTCATCTCTCCAGAATTTCTCCAACCGTTTCATATGGTTGTTTTATTTTTTAAGGCGTGAGTGTAAGCGACGAAGCGTCATATTCGTCAAGCATGTCGCGCGCAAAACCTTGTAAATTGCACCGGCGTTGCGCCACTGCTACGCCAACTTGATTTTGTCCGCGCTCTCGGCCATAGTGTGCCTTCTTCTTTTTGCCCCCCGGACATCCCATGACCGCATCCCGACATTTCCGCGCTGCCACTGCATTTGCAGTGGAACCGGTCGTCGTACGCGTGGTCGTAGTAGGCGTCGTTACGCACGCGCCGTCGCGGACCGGGTAAGCAGAAGCAAGACCAAACACCCCAACCCCCGCCGGCGCAAACCGGCGGGGGTTTTGTTTTGGAGCCTGCCGGTTGCACCACCAACCCAAAGGAAACCTCCATGACCGAAACTCTCAGCGGTGCCCAGATCGCCATCCGCCTGCTCGAACGCCAGGGCACCCGCATCGTCACCGGCTACCCGGGCGGCGCCATCCTGCCCATCTACGACGCGCTCGGCCAATCAACCGCCATCCGTCACGTGCTCGCCCGTCATGAACAGGGCGCCGGCTTCATCGCCCAGGGCATGGCCCGCGCCACCGGCCAGGTCGGCGTCTGCATGGCCTCCTCCGGCCCCGGCGCGACCAACCTGCTGACCGCCATCGCCGACGCCAAGCTCGATTCGATCCCGCTGGTCGCCATCACCGGCCAGGTGCCGCGCGCCATGATCGGCACCGACGCCTTCCAGGAAGTCGACACCTACGGCCTGTCGATTCCGATCACCAAGCACAACTTCCTGGTCAATTCGGCCGAGGAACTGCTCGAAGTCATCCCCCGCGCCTTCGAAATCGCTGCCTCCGGCCGCCCCGGCCCGGTGCTGATCGACATCCCGAAAGACGTCCAGACCCAGGCCATCGAGGTCGCCGCCTGGCCCGAACCCGGCCGCGCCGTGCCGCCCCCGGCCGCCGACGCGGGGCTGATCGCCGAGGCCGCCGCGCTGATCAATGCCGCCGAACGCCCGCTGCTTTACCTCGGCGGCGGCGTCGTCCATTCCGGCGCCTCGGCCTCGGCTGTCGCGCTGGCTGAAAAGGCCGGCCTGCCGACCGTGATGACGCTGATGGCACTCGGCACCATGCCGGTCGACCACCCGCTGTCGCTCGGCATGCTCGGCATGCACGCGGCGCGCTACACCAACCTGCTGCTCGACGAATGCGACCTGTTGATCGCCATC